>NZ_JBHFNU010000062.1:0-165327 GCF_041929145.1 Aerosakkonema sp. BLCC-F183
TTTATGTTTCTACCAAAATGTCTTATTTGTGTAATTTTTACTTTTTTACGATTTTTTTTTATTTTTTTATTTTTTTTTTTTGGTGTTTAGACTACCGGCGGTTTTGGGGGGGGTTAGTCTAAACTCCAGTAGGAAACAAAACGCAGGAATCTAAAATAACAGGAAATTCAGCCATTTCAGGGTTCGATTACTCCTATTCATAAAATCCAGCTTCTTGACTCATTTGGATTAGCTGAGTCAGCATTTTATCCCGCTTTTCATCTCGTTGTTTCTTATACTTCATCAAATCTTCATAACGAATCCGCCGATGTTTTCCCACCTTAATATATGGAATTTGTTCTTCCTCTAATAACTTAATCAAAAACGGTCTGGAAATATTCAAAATATCAGCAGCTTCCTGTGTTGTTAGTTCGCAATTAGAGGGTGTTAAGGTAATAGTTTTCCCATCTGCAATTGCACGAACAACTTGACGTAACATACTGCGAACAGACTCAGAAATTAGAAGTTCTTCTCCGTTGCTTCCGACTAATTTTATTTGTGAAGTTTCCAAACTGAGGATTTGTGATAATTTGGCGATCGCATCTACTTCTTCTGGCTGAATAACTGACTCTAACGACAATTTTTGCTTCAGCATAATAGTTAAAAGAGCTTAAGTTCTTACAGTCTAACACAAATTCGCAATAATCGCAATAATCGCAATAAATGAAATGTGTCTATTGTGTTGTAATGAGGAAGTCTAGTTTATTTACTCATAACAAGTCAGATATTCTGTTGATACCCAACCTTTAACACCATTTTTTTGCTTACTTTCTACACTAACTAAAGCCCATTCTCCATCATCAGAATAACGCTGAAGCGAAACTATGGAAGCAAAATCTATGCTAGCGATCGCTTTTCCTTCAGGCTCATTTCTCATATTCAGTCGATCGCCATATTTAGTTAACACCCAAAATTCATTACAACTGTTAGCAACTATATATTCATCGCTGTTTTGAACTGTCGTTGCGCTTGTTTTTTCCGGCGACGCTAAAGCTGCCGAGATAGTTTTAAAACCAATCGCAGAAAGGGAAGCAACTGCGATGAAGGTTAAAAGTTTTTTGCTGTTAATCTTTTTTCTCACGTTACCCTCTCTGAAAAAAGTCTGTTATCTCCAATATATTTTGTGGTTTCACCAAATCTCCTATCCCATGAGATACAATTAGTAATTAATTCTATCTAGCTTAAAGTCTGAAATTTTCAATCGCTTATTAGCTATTTCATCTATCTAAAGAGCGAAAAGCTCTCTGAGATTTTAGTTACAAACTAAAATAGGGTGGGCAATACCCACCCTACTTGCAATTAGTCAGAAATTTGTAAAAACAGTTTCGCGGATAAAATTGTTAGTTATCAATCAGCGCCGCAAGTTAGGTAATTTGCCCATACCCAACCTTCATATCCTCGTCCTCTGTCTGTAATAATATTAACCCAGTTTCCCGAACTATCGAAACGCTTACGCAGCACGACGGATCTATTAGGTATGGTACTGATAACTTTGCCATTAATGTTGCTGCGATCGCGCACATTGATGGGGTCACCATCTGGAGTCATTACCATCATAAACTGAGAAGTACAACGCTGAGCAACTAGATATTGATTGCGGTTCTCGGTTAACTTAGGGTTCGTTTGTGCAGCCGAGGTAGGCTTGACGCTGCTTAAAGATAGCGACAACAAAGAAAATAATGTTAAAGTTTTTACCAACTTTGCCAGGTTTTTCATAATCCACTCTCCTACTTCGAGAAAAGCCTACTTAACTTATTAATATTATGGCCTGTCATTTAGAGAACGTCTTCATTGAAGATTTCCGATCGGTGTGGTAATAAAAATAGAATGATTTTGGTAGAGTTGCGATCGCCTACAGTTATTCGATCGCACTCGTACCAGATAGGGGTAAAATATGACAGTCGTACTCTGTGCCGGACTGTGATCGATCGTTATACGTTGCCGGAAATGGGCAACCTGTGGACAGAAACCTATAAACTGAAGACGTGGCTAGCAGTGGAAATTGCAGTTTGCGAAGCGCAAGCTGAACTTGGCTATATCCCGGCTGAGGCTGTTGAGGAAATCAAAGCAAAAGCTAACTTTGACCTCAAGCGGGTGCAAGAAATTGAAGCGGAAGTCCGCCACGATGTCATCGCCTTCTTGACAAATGTCAATGAATATGTAGGCGATGCCGGACGCTACATTCACTTGGGTTTAACCAGTTCCGATGTGCTGGATACCGCTTTGGCGCTGCAAATGGTAGCCAGCGTCGATGTATTGTTGGAACGGGTGGAAGATTTGATTCAAGCGATTCGCTACCAAGCGCAGCAACATCGCAACACGGTGCAAATCGGCAGATCGCATGGAATACACGCGGAACCGATTACTTTTGGGTTTAAATTAGCGGGTTGGTTGGCAGAAATGCACCGCAACCGCGATCGCTTAGTTAATCTTCGCCGCAGTGTTGCAGTTGGGAAAATATCCGGTGCGGTGGGAACTTATGCTAACGTGGAACCGCGAGTGGAAGCGATCGCCTGTCACAAACTCGGACTGGAACCGGATACGGCATCAACTCAGGTAATATCGCGCGATCGTCATGCCGAATTTGTGCAAGTATTAGCACTATTAGGCGCATCGATCGAACGTTTTGCCGTCGAAATTCGCAACTTGCAACGCACAGATGTTCTCGAAGTAGAAGAATTCTTCTCTAAAGGACAAAAAGGTTCTTCTGCAATGCCGCACAAACGCAACCCAATTCGATCGGAAAGATTGACGGGAATGGCAAGAGTTTTGCGCGGTAATGCCGTAGCAGCTTTGGAAAATGTCGCACTTTGGCACGAACGGGATATTTCCCACAGTTCGGTCGAAAGAATGATATTACCCGACTCCTGCACGATCGTTCATTTCATGTTAGTAGAAATCGCCGATTTGGTGAAACATCTGTTAGTTTATCCCCAAAACATGGCGCGGAACATGAATGTTTACGGCGGCGTCGTGTTCAGCCAAAAAGTAATGCTAACATTAGTAGAGAAAGGTTTGCGGCGAGAAGAAGCTTATGCGATCGTGCAATCTTGCGCTCATCAAGCTTGGAATAAACCAGAAGGTGATTTTCACGCTTTAATTAGTAAAGACGAGCGCGTAACTAACGTGTTAACGCCGTCAGAGATAGAAGCGTGTTTCGATCCGCAACACCATCTCAAACATTTGGATGAAGTTTATCAACGTCTCAGTATCTAAAGCATCAACTTTTTGTAGGGTGCATTAAGGCAGTGTAACGCACCCTACTAAGAGTTAACCAAATAAGCTCCTTTACTAAAATGTAGTACTCGTCAGGTATATGGTTTTATGGCTCTATCTTTAAATTCACTTAAGATATCGCAAAAATTATGGCTGAGCGTCCTATCCTTTGCTATCCCAATACTGATGTTATTGTATTTCACAGTTTCTGGGATAAATTACAATATCAATTTCGCTCGCTTAGAAGTTTTAGGAAATAGACTTTTAGAACCTTTAACTAAGCTTTTAGTGTTGGTGCCAAAACACCAGCGTTTGCTGGGAAACAAACCATCGGATAATTTTATATCTACCAGTGACTTAAGCGCGATCGAAAATTCGATCAAAACTAATTTTAGCAAGCTAGAAAAAGACACACAAGCTGTAGGAAACGAACTGAAAATTAATCATTCACAGCTAAAGGAAGCAGGAATGGAAAATTTATTACCTGCAAGAATAATCAAACAGTGGCAGAGATTGCTAAGCAATCATAACTTCAACAATCAAAACTTGGATAAAGATTATAGCGAGCTAAAACAAAGTATAAGTGAATTACTTAGCAGAGTAGGAAATACTTCTAATTTGATTTTAGATCCAGATCTGGACTCTTATTATTTGATGGATGTTGTTCTTTTGGCACTTCCGCAAGCTCAACAGCGAATGGAAGAAATTTTATTGTATAGCCAAAACTTAAGTTCAAAAAAACAGCTAGATCTGCTAGAAAAAGTAGACTTAGGAGTCTATGCTTCATCACTGAAGGCGGATTTAGGAAGGATTATGCAAGGAATTGCTACTTCTTTGCGGGAAGATAAGAACTTTTATGGCGAGGTTCCTTCTCTGCAAAATATCCCTCCTGTACTTAAATCTTATGAGCTAACTGTTAATGATTTTAGCAAAAAATTAGTTGAAGTTCTTAAAAATGATAACATAAATCTAATTAATAATAGTTTTTTTACTGAGGGTGAAGAGGTAGTTAGTAAAGGCTCCCAACTGTGGACTGTGACGAGAGAAGAAATGGATAATATGCTCGAACGCCGCCTTCAGTATTTGCAAATTAAACAATTAATTTATCTGTTATCTAGTTTAATTACTCTGGCTATATCTAGCTTTTTTGTTGTCAAAATATCGCGAGAGATAAGTTTTCGTCTTTCCCAAGCTGGGTTAGTTACTAAAAATGTTGCTCAAGGGGACTTTACAACTAATGTCAAAGTCGATTATAAAGATGAAATAGGGGAATTATTTGCGACTATTAAGTACATGGTAAAAAACTTAAATTATTTGCTAAAAAGTACCCAAGAATCAGGTATTCAAGTTTCTGCATCAGCCAATCAATTATTAATAACTGCCAAACAACAAGAGGAGGTAGTAGAGAATCAAGCAGTATTGATGCTTGGTGGAATGAGATCCGCTCAAGAAATTTCTAAACTCATTGAAAAAATGGCCGATCGAATTAATTTAGTTGCTTGCAAATCAGAGGAAACAACTAAATTCGCCAGCCAAAGTCAATTAGATATAATCAAAATGAAAGAAGCAATGCAAGAGATGGGAAATGCTTCGATAAATATTTCCAAAAAGCTAGAAATTATCAAGGAAAAAGCGGAGAATGTTTCATTGGTACTGAATACAATGACCAAGGTAGCAGACCAGACAAATCTTTTATCGTTAAATGCTGCTGTCGAAGCCGAAAAAGCGGGAAAATTGGGAGCGGGTTTTGCTGTTGTAGCCAGAGAAATTCGCCGCTTAGCCGATCAAACTTCTGTTGGTACTTTGGATATCGAACGGATAATTGGAGAAATGCAATTATCTGTTTCCGAAGGCGTTGTAGAAATGAATAATTTTATCACTGAGTTCTTTGAAGGGGTTGATAAAGTTAGTACAATTAGTAACCAACTTGCTAAAATTATCGAGCAAGTACAAGCTTTGTCACCTCAGATTGAAGGAGTGAACGTGGTGATGAAAAATCAATCGGAGAATGTCCAAAAAATCAGTATTTTGATGGTAAATATAAATCAAGGTATGCAGGAAATAAAAAAATCCTTGAATCAAACATATACGGCAATCGAAAAACTTACCACCGCTGCAATAACTTTGCGAGATCAAGTTTCTAGATTTAAAGTGTTTGCTTGAATTTGGGATTACGGGAATTGTTTAACTTCTACCCAAAAACCATACTCAAATCCCGTACCATTGGACTTATACTGTAGTGTATAATCTCCTGAAAGTGGTAAATTTCCCATCCATTAAGATCGATCGCTATCAGTATCAGCATCTCCGGCTAAAATTCTGCTATTGGGAGCGATAATAGTAGGGAATGGGCCAAAGAGCGCTGGTGACACTCATCCTCTGACCCTTGGGAAATCTGCGAAAATATTGATGTTTGCCGCCGCCAACGATGCGATCGCTCACGGTAGTAGAATTTTGATCGGAAGGAAACTAATTCTGACCCGCATTTGAGTACAAATGCTGCTGGTGCGATTTTTGGCTACCCAACCTGAGACGGGACGAGCTATATTTTAGATAACTATTTCCCACAATGAATTATTTTAGGCGCACTGTTCGGAATCGCAATAAATTGCTTCAAGCCGTGAAAAGCGAAGTCAAAGCACGGCTGGAACAATCATTGCACAATGCGGTGCGAGTTATCTTGTTAAAAGAAACTCAACCCGAACAAATGCCACGACTTTGGAATATCGATGTCAAAATCGGCAGGCGTCCCACTTTTCCGTTACCTCCAGAGACAAACATCCTGGAAGTATTTGACCAAACTGGTGGCAAGTTAATGATTTTAGGGACACCGGGTTCCGGTAAAACTACCACCCTGCTGGAACTTGCCAACGAACTAATTAGTGCTGCGGAAAATGACATCAGCAAACCAATTCCAGTTTTGTTAAATCTGCTATCTTGGCAACAAAATAACCAACCTATTGCAGATTGGTTAATAGCCGAACTAAACTCGCGATATGGTGTGGGTGTCAAGGTTAGCAAATGGTGGATTAAAGAACAACAAATCGTGCCGCTACTCGATGGATTGGATGAACTGGAATTAACACAACAAGAACAATGCCAGCAAGCGATTAATCACCTGTTGGCAGAAGAAAATCCGCCCAATCATTTGGTAGTTTGTACTCGTATGGAAAATTATAAAAGTTGCAATACTAAGTTGCGCTTGCATGGGGCCGTTTATTTGCGACCTCTCAGTGAAACTCAGATTAAAGAATATTTGATGAAGTCCAGAAGCCGAGAATTGTGGGAAAATATCAAAACTGAAGCACAGTTGTTAGACTTGGCTAAAAACCCATTATTTTTGAATATGATGGCGTTGGCGTATGAGGAAATTTTAATTCATGCTTGGAGACGAATCGCCGATAAGAACGAACGCCGCGAATATTTGTTAAATGCCTATATTCGGCGGATGCTAACGCGGGATATGGAAAGTCAATTTTATCGCAAAGGTAAACAACCGCGTCCCGAACAAATGCGTCCTTGGTTAACTTGGTTAGCGAAAAGGATGAGTGAATTAAATCAGCAAGAATTTAGGATCGAAAATATCGATCGTCATTGGTTACAAACTTCCGCTCAGAAGCGCTTATATCGTATGGGTGTTTTGCTGAGCTTGGGAGGGATTTTGATGAGTAAAAAGGCAATTGTGCGGACGATATTGGCAAAAAATGGTTATATTCCTCAAGATTATCCTCGTTTTCTAGGATTGGCGACAGAAAGATTGTTTTTGCAAAAGGTGGGTGGGCGATATCGGTTTGTGCATGAATTGTTGCAAATATATTTAGGTCAATTGCAATCGTAGTTTTTTGGTTATTTCCATTCAATTATGGATTTTCATAAAAGGTCTCTACAGTTAACGATAGATATAATCTAATTGTGCAAAATAGATTTGCCGTTTGACAAAGCATTTATCGGTGCGATATTGTCTGCTATTGGCGGTGCGGGAGGAATGACAGCAGTCGGTAGATTTATCGCCACCAACTTGATTAAGCTGATACCGGGTGCTGGTACAGTTTTAGGTGGTGCGATCGCAGCATCAACGGCGGCAACCCTAACCTTGGCACTCGGTCTATCTTATATCGAATTGCTCAAAAGATATATGAAAGCCCAAATAAATGGCGAAACAATATCTCTGGCGAACTTAACGAGAATATTTCTCGAATTGTACAAAGATTATGTCCAAACAGGCAGAAAAACCCTCCCAGAAGACAACTCCCGCCCACCCCGCGAAATAGATATCGAATAGGTTCGCCCAGAGCGGTATGATTCGGTAGGGTGGGCATCGCTCACCACAAAACTGCAAGATCTACAATTTCAAAATGTCCAAGACTCACACCGTCGAAATTCAGCACCAAGGTAAAACCTACACCCTGCAAGTACCGGAAGATGTAAAGATTCTCAACGCCGCCCAAGCCGCCGGCATAGACTTGCCGAATTCCTGTAATGCGGGAGTTTGCACCACCTGTGCAGGGCAAATTTTAGCAGGAGAAGTGGATCAAAGCGACGGAATGGGCGTCAGTCCGGAACTTAAGGCAAAAGGCTATGTTTTGCTCTGCGTAGCTTATCCGCGCTCGGATTTAAAAATTGTCAGCGAGAAAGAAGACGAAGTATATCACCTACAATTCGGACAATATCAAAAATAATCAAACCTATGACAACACACTTTATCACTGCCGAAATTGACCTCCAAGAATCCCCCACCAAGCTGCATCAGGAAATTGAAGCAGAATTGGAAAAACGGGGCGAACCCCTGCGCTGGGCTGTTACTGGTGTCGATGTTGACCGACAAAAAGCCACTGTAGAAGCCGTCGTAACGGCAGCAACCGATGAATCCAAAATCTAAAATCTGAAATCCAAAATTGCTTCCACGTCCGTACACAGTTGTATTAATTGTGCCGACTGGCATTGGGGCGGCGATCGGCGGTTACGCAGGAGATGCTTTACCTGTAGCCAGAGCGATCGCCTCCTGTTGCGACCTTCTCATCACCCACCCCAATGTCCTCAACGGTGCTAGCTTATACTGGCCTTTACCTAACACTTTCTACGTTGAAGGTTACGGGCTTGACAAATTTGCCGCTGGATGCTGGGGATTGCAGCCAGTGCATCAAAACCGCATCGGTTTAATTTTAGATCGTGAGATCGAACCCGACTTACAATTGCGCCACCTGCAAGCAGCCGACGCCGCCAGAGCCACACTGGGACTGAACCTCACCGACTATATTGTCACAGACGCCCCCTTGGGAGTGGAACTGCGGACATCCGATTCTGGTGCATCTTGGGGCACAATTGAAAATCCCGATAGCTTATTGAGAGCAGCTGAAGTATTGATAACGAAAGCTAAAGCAGAAGCGATCGCAGTCGTAGCCCGTTTCCCCGAAGACATCGACAGCCAAGTCCTCGCAAATTATCGCCAAGGCAAAGGCGTCGATCCCGTTGCCGGTGCCGAAGCCGTCATCAGCCACCTGATCGTCCGCACATTTCAAATCCCCTGCGCCCACGCCCCCGCCTTTTCCGCACCTGCCCTCGACCCGCACTTATCGCCCCGCTCAGCCGCCGAAGAATTGGGCTACACCTTCCTACCCTGCGTCCTCGTCGGCTTAAGTCGCGCCCCCCAGTTCGTTACCCCGGCGGGAAGTCAAAAGTCAAAAGTCAAAAGTCAAAACGAAGAAGGAGAGGGAGAAGGGAAGAGGGAAGAGGGAAGAGGGAGAGGGAGAGGGAAAAGGGAAAATATTAATTCTTCCGCTCGCCCACTCCCCCACTCCCCCACTCCCCCCCTCCCCCACTCCCCCCCTCAATGTATCTGGGCCGAGCGAGTAGATGCGATCGTCATCCCCGCAACTGCCTGCGGTAGTAGTGCCATCCTAAGTTTCAGCCAACTGCCAGCGAAAATTATCTGCGTCGAAGAAAATCAAACTCAAATGCAAGTGCCTCCAGAACCGTTAGGGATCGAAGCATTACGAGTACACTCGTATTTAGAGGCTCTGGGGGTATTGGTGGCCCATAGAGCAGGTATTCATCCGTCAGCCCTCAGCCCAGACCTCTCTCCCATACGTAGCGTCTTAAAGAACTGGTGACAGATCCTTTACCTAACGATCCGGAATTTGAACCTCTTACACGCCCGCAACTTCTAGTCGCGATGGGCGTGACCGCAATCTTATTGTTGGTGGTTGCCAAGCTGTGGCTGCAATTTGGTGCAGTCTCCCTTTTAAAAGTCCAATGGACGAGCCTTGCATTACCTATAGGAATTGGCATCGGTGTGGGAATTACCGCCGCTAGTTCCCTGGTTTATCGCCTTTGGCCGGCCTATCGCAAAAGCGCAGATGCGTACCTGGCATTGGTGTTAAAACCTTTATTGTGGCCAGACCTCATCTGGTTGGCATTGCTGCCGGGATTGAGCGAAGAATTATTATTTCGAGGCGTGATGCTGCCGGCATTGGGGTTGAATATCCCTGCATTGTTAGTCAGCAGTATCTGTTTTGGCGTGTTGCACCTCAGCGGCATACAGCAGTGGCCTTATGCGATTTGGGCCACAGCCATAGGGCTGGTGCTGGGATACAGTGCCCTTGCTACCGACAATCTGTTGGTGCCGATCGTCGCTCACATCATCACGAATCTCGTTTCTAGCTGCCTTTGGAAACTGGATAGCGGCAACTCAGGTGAAGCTAGGGGTTAGAAAAAGTCACTCATTCAAAAGTCAAAAAAGGGCGTCGGGGTTAGGGGTTAGGGAAGAGGAAGAGGGAAAAGTCACTCATTCAAAAGTCAAAAATTAATTCTTTCGCTCCCCTGCTCCCCCGCTCCCCCGCTCCCCCACTCCCCCACTCTCCCCTACGGCTGAGTTCTATTTACAGTGACTTAAAAATAAAAAAACGCCCAAAACTTGCGGGCGTCGATCATCAGGGTGCATCTACATTTTTAATATAACCTATGTTGAGGGGTCTTACCCCTCACCCCCTATAAATTTTAATAAAACTTTACAATTGGTGCTGGCAAAGTCTGAAGGGATGCCAGTCCCAATCTAATTATAGTCTGGACATAGTACTTTGTGTGTATCAAACAGGACAATAATCGATGACCCTATGCGCCACAAAGTAGCATAAAAAGGGATATAGACGGATAGAGGGCAGTCTTGTTGTGAGATTTTACACAAATGATCTGAGCGGACGCACTCTCACGATCGCTCGCAGATGGATAGTAACAGTAACAAATTAGTCTAAGTTGATGCGGCTATGGTAATGGTAAAGGGCGATCGGCAATCCTTAAAACCCAGATTGCACATAGGGATCTGCTGCTAACCACACCCGCTGGCCCCATACCTTCTGTAAATTTTGGAGAAAATTGTTGATAGACCGATCCCGCTAATTTTATCTTTATATATGGCCTACTGCCTAAATCCAGATTGCCAGAAACCAACCAGCAACCCACAGGGGACAAAATTTTGTCAAAATTGCGGTTCCAAATTGCTGTTGAGCGATCGCTACCGTGCTATCAAGCTCATCGGCGAAGGTGGATTTGGCAGAACCTTCTTAGCCGTGGATGAGTATAAACCATCCAAACCGCGCTGTGTCATCAAGCAATTTTTCTACCAAGGTGCTGGAGCCAAGATAGCGGTAGAACTATTTGAACAAGAAGCGGTGCGGCTGGACGATCTAGGCAAACATCCGCAAATTCCCGAACTTTTCGCCCATTTTGAAGTAGATAAGCGCCAATATTTAGTCCAAGAGTTTATCGACGGGCAAAATCTAGCCCAGGCGCTGGAAGCAGAAGGCGCATTCAGCGAAACTCAAATTCGCGACTTGCTGAACAATTTGTTGCCAGTACTTGATTTTATCCACTCTCACAACATTATTCACCGAGACATCAAACCAGAAAACATCATTCGCAGATTCCCGCAAGGCGGATCTCCTTCTCCAGGAAGTACAAAAACAGATGAGTTAGTTTTAGTTGATTTTGGCGCTGCTAAATTCGTGAGTGCAGCAGCTTTTCCCAGAACTGGCACAAAGATTGGCACCGCTGAATATTCTGCTCCAGAACAAATGATGGGTAAAGCAGAATTTGGCAGCGACCTGTACAGTTTAGCTGTTACCTGCATTCATCTGCTCACCCAAATGCACCCGTTCGATTTATTCAGTATCAGCGAAGATGCTTGGGTGTGGCGAGATTATTTGCACACGCCGTTGCAGGAGCGAAATCTAGGTAAAGTGCTGGACAAAATGCTGGAAAGAGCAACCAGTCGGCGCTATCGTTCCGCTCAAGAAATACTGGAAGAGTTAAATCCTCAACCGACAGCAATCAAAAATTGGAGTAATAGCATTCCGCTGGGAAATCTCTACGGAAACGTCAATACTCCATCGCCAATTCCCAATCAGCAATTACCGATCGCTAATTACCGATCGCCAATTACCTATATCCAATCTGCCACACTTGTCAAGAACTGGAGATGCGATCGCACCCTGATCGGTCATTCTAACTGGGTGTGGTCGGTTGCCTTCAGTCCCGATAGCAAAACCCTTGCTAGTGGCAGTCGCGACAAAACGATCAAACTTTGGGATTTGCAAACAGGCAAGCAAATTCGCACCCTTTGGGGACATTCTAACTGGGTGTGGTCGGTCGCCTTCAGTCCCGATGGCAAGACACTCGTCAGCGGTAGCGGAGATAAAACGCTCAAAGTTTGGCAGATACCCAGCGGCAAAATCATCCGCACCCTGGAAGGACATTCCGGCCCAATTTATGCGATCGCTTTCAGTCCAGACGGACGTACAATCGCCAGCGGCAGCGGCGACAAAACTCTCAAAATTTGGGATTGTGGCAGCAGCGAAGCCATCCACACCCTCACCCGTCACTTATTCTGGGTGCGTTGCATTGCCATCAGTCCCGACGGACAAACTCTCGCCAGCGGCGGTTTGGATAACAATATCCATTTGTGGCATATAAATAGTGGCAGATGGAGTCGCACCTTTGCAGGACATTCTAATTGGGTGCGTTTCATTGCCTTTAGTCCAGATGGGCAATTTCTTGCCAGCGCCAGTTATGACAAAAGCATCAAAGTTTGGGATCTCTATAGCGGCAAAGAAATTTATACTCTGAGCGAACATACTGACTTAGTTGGGTGCGTTGCGATTAGTCCGGATGGACAGATTT
This sequence comes from Aerosakkonema sp. BLCC-F183, assembly GCF_041929145.1. Classification (NCBI taxonomy): domain Bacteria; kingdom Bacillati; phylum Cyanobacteriota; class Cyanophyceae; order Aerosakkonematales; family Aerosakkonemataceae; genus Aerosakkonema; species Aerosakkonema sp. BLCC-F183. Next base: position 12,430 of record NZ_JBHFNU010000062.1, read on the forward strand.
TAGCTAGTAGCAGTCGGGACAAAACTATCAAACTTTGGCAATTAAGTACAGGTAGGGAAATATCTAACATCACAGAGCGATCGGACGCTGTTAGTTATATTACCTTCAGTCCTGATGGGCAAAGTTTAGCCACTGCCAATTTTGACGGCACTATCAATATTTGGCGGTGCGATTAGCAGTTTTTGCGGGAATACTTACGGTAGACTTAAGTTTACTGACTCCTCACCAACTATGAGCTATTGCCTTTATCCCGGTTGCCAGAAACCCCAAAACCCAAATGAAACAAAGTTTTGCCAAGGTTGCGGCTCAAAGTTGCTGCTGAAAGAGCGTTACCGCGCCTTAAAAGTCATCGGACAAGGTAGCTTTGGCAGAACTTTTCTCGCCTTAGATATGGAGAAATCTTCTCAATTGCCTTGTGTTATCAAGCAGTTTTTTCCATTAGCACAAGACACCAAAAATGTCCAGAAAGAAGCTGAGTTATGGGAACAAGAAGCCGTGCAATGGGATAAATTGGGCAAACATCCTGGGATTCCCCAAGTTTGCGATCGCTTTGAAGAAAACAGATGTCAATATTTAGTCCAAGAATTTATCGACTGACTATTAAGATTTGGCGGTGCGATTAAGCGATCGCGAGTTTTGTGAATTTTTGGCTATGACGATCGCTCTACCTGAACTTTAGCTACAGTGTGCGTCGGAGCGATAAAATTAGTAATTATCTCCAAAATTCAGAGGTATGATGGACGCTACAACCTGAAAAATATTTCAAAATTAATCACCAGCAATTTGCGTTATTTAATTAATATTAAGAATAGGTTAAATATTCGGACTTTTCAAAATATTATGTTATTATAGTAAAAAATAAGACTATCCTTATGCGATCAAAAGTCCCCTGCCAATGGAAAAAATCGCGGCCACATCAAACGACACTACCTTGGCAGGCAAAACACAAGTCCGCGTAGGCGGACTTCGTTTCGATAGTCGCGAATTTAGTAGTTAGGCTTGTTCAACCCAAAAAAACGGAGAAAAAATGATCGAAACGTCTGAAAAATTTAAAATCAATTCTCCTAAAGTAGTACATGAAATGATTGATGGGGAAGTAGTAATTGTCAACCTCGATCGGGGAGATTATTACAGTTTAGTGAAAGCAGGAGCGGATATTTGGGAAGGTTTGGCAAAAGGCATGGCCAGAGTAGATATTCTGGAAAATATGGTTCAGCGTTACGACGCCAGTCGCGAAAATATTGAAACCGCGCTCGATGACTTGATTGAGAAGTTAGAGTTAGAAGAACTGATTACCATTGAAAAAACAGATGAGGCGATTCCCTTAAATATAACAGACAACCAAAGCGAAACGAAAGTAAATGCAGAAAAGCTTAGCTTTGAGATTCCAACCTTACAGAAATACACGGATATGGAAGAATTACTGGCGTTAGATCCCATCCATGAAGTTGATGAAATGGGTTGGCCCAATGCTAAGCAGTAACTCTGAGTTAGATTAGAAAAGATTAAAAGGTAATGGTTACAAACGAGTTGGAAAATTCCGAAAACGAAAATAAAACCGAACAGCAAGACCCCGTGGCTTTTTTCGATCGGGTCTACGAACTATACGAAAAAGCGGCAGCTGCTTCGGGAGAAGCTATCGATCGCTTTTATTCGATCGGCGGGTTTAAAATTCGGTTGCGTTTTGCTGGTGATGCCTTAATTCCGTACATGACTCCTGCTTTAGCACACTTAGAAACAGAACCTTTTTCAGACCCGTCACTTACAGTTTGTTTGTGGGATAGTACCTCGACAAATACGATAATGCCGCCTCCACCTTGGCAGAGACATCATCATCATCCCAAGCGCGGAGAAATTCACGGTTACAATACCGATCGCATTCACACCAGTTTCCAATGGGGTGCATTTGCGCTTAGTATATTAGATAGCGATCGCAATCTAGGAATTTATTGGGTTGAAACAACCGAACAAATTCCTTATTGGGAAAAAGGTTCGCCGCTACGGACAATTTTAAACGTATGGATGAGTAAGCGGGGCATCCAGCTAGTTCATGCTGGTGCTGTCGGACTCCCATCAGGTGGCGTATTGCTAGTCGGAAAAGGAGGTTCTGGTAAATCGACAACAGCGTTAACTTGCCTGAATTCTCAGCTTTTTTATGCCAGCGACGATTACAGTCTCATCTCCCCGGAACCAACCCCAACAGTTTTTAGCATCTACAACACGGGCAAAAAAAATGCCAATGATGTCGATAGATTACCATTTTTGGCTAAGGCTATTACTAATCGCGATCGCCTTTCAGAGGAAAAAGCACTTTATTTCATCAACGAACATTTCCCTGAAAAAATCTTGACCAATTTTCCTATCCGTGCTGTTTTAGTTCCGCGCATTACGGGAAAAACAAACACCTCATTAACAGCCACATCTGCTGCTGCTGCTTTAGCTTCATTAGTACCCAGTACGATGATTCAATTACCAGGTTCTGGAAAAGAAGCTTGCCAAATTATGATGCAAGTATTGCAACAAGTTCCTTGTTATTATCTAGAACTTGGTACTGATTTAGCACAAATTCCTCAAGTCATTTTCAACCTTATTACAAACCAATAAGCAATGGACAATCAACCCTTATTCATTAGCGTTATCATCCCCGTTTACAATGGAGAAAAATATCTAGCGGAAGCCATTCAAAATGTCAAAAATCAGGATTATCAACAATTAGAAATAATTGTAATTGATGATGGTTCGACAGATAAAACTAGGGAAATAGCTGCCCAATTCAAGGACTGTATCCGCTATATTTACCAGCAAAATAGTGGGCCAGCAGCGGCTCGCAATCACGGTATAAAAGTAGCCAATGGTGACGTAATTGCCTTCTTAGATGTTGACGATCTCTGGTCGGATGATAAACTTAAACTGCAAGCAGATTATCTAGCAAATAATCCCTCAGTAGAAATTGTCCAGGGATTAATCCAAAACCTGAAAATTTCTCACTTGACAAATGACAATATAGCGATATTTGAAAAAGAGTATTATCCCTATAATTACATTAACTTAGGGAGCGGATTGTATCGGAAATTAGTTTTTGATAAAATTGGCTTATTCGATGAATCTCTACGCTACGCAGAAGATGTTGATTGGTTTATCAGAGCCTGGGAAAATAGTATATCTAAGGTTGTCTTGGAACAGGTAACACTGTTTTATCGAAAGCACCAGGAAAATATGACTGTGGGGAAAACTTTAACTGAGTTGGGGTTCGTTAGGATATTCAAAAAACATCTTGATAGGTGCAGAAAAAAAGGAACTTCCCCCAGTAGTTTATTGCCAGGAATGCCAACTATTAATGAATACTTGGGTGCGCCTCCCAACACTCCCAAAATAGCTTGATAAATGCCAAACCGCTCGACAATTTTTACCAATTAAGTGCAAGGATATCTGGGAATGGAAAATCATCCTTCAGTCAGCGTCATTATTCCAGTTTATAACTGTGAAAAATATCTAGCAGAAGCGATCGAAAGCGTGTTAGCGCAAACCTATCAGCCACTAGAAATTATTGTAATAGACGATGGATCGACAGATGGTAGTGCAGAAGTAGCAAAGCACTTTGGTACTACAGTGCAATACTGTTTTCAAGCCAATAGCGGTACGGCGGCGGCTCGTAATCTAGGAATAGAATTAGCCAAAGGCGATTTTTTTGCCTTTCTCGACGCAGATGACCTTTGGGTAGAGGACAAATTAACTAACCAAATGGCAGCATTTACAAATAACCCCAATCTTGATATCGTATACGGACAGGTTCAACAGTTTATTAGTCCAGACTTGGCGGAAAATCTGAAAGCCAAACTACAGGTTTCTCCTAAATTAATACCGGGACATATTCCTTCCGCATTGGTAATCAAACGGGATTCTTTTTTTCGAGTTGGCTTATTTGAAACTCAGTGGAGATTAGCCGAATTTGCTAGTTGGCAGGTGCGCGTTACAGAGCTAGGACTCCAAACGATGATGTTACCCGACTTAGTAGCCAAGCGCCGACTGCACGAAACCAATAAGGGAATTCAGAAACGCGAATACCAAACTGAATATGTTCAGATTTTGAAAGCATCACTAGACCGCCGCCGTGCTAAAGGTTAGGATATTGAAATTGGTGGATTATAATTCACATATATGAACTTAAAGACTCGGCTAAACAACATCAAAACTCGTTTCAAAGCTGCATCTAAAGCCTTCATCAATCCGATACCTAATCTCCCTCCAAAAGTTTTTGTCAAAACAGTAGATCCTGATTTAGTTTTAGATAATCAGCTTTTAGCCGGAAAAAATGTCCTGATTACCGGAGCAGCAAGAAACATTGGCAGAAGTATTGCTATTGAAATGGCTAAACAAGGCGCAAATATTTTCTTCACCGATATTGTTGAGGAAGGATGTTTAAATTTAGAAACAGAATTAAATACTTATCCCGTTAAGGTAAAAGGCTTTGTTTCAGACATATCAAAGCCTGAAAATATTGATTATTTATATAGCATTTTAGAGGAAAATAAAATTATAATTGATATTCTGGTCAATAATGTAGGCATTCAATTTGAAACGATCGGGATAAATAACTTAGATTTGGGAGAATGGCAAAAAACTTTTCAAACCAACATATTTGGGCCGATGTACCTTACCAAACTTATCTCCAATATGATGGTGAGTAATTCTATTCGGGGAGCGATTATTTTTCTAACTTCTATACATCAAGAAATACTTATCCGCTGGCCTAGTTATAGTTCTTCAAAAGCAGCATTAGGCATGATTATCAAAGAATTAGCGGTAGAATTTGCTCCCTCCGGAATCAGAGTAAATGGAATTGCTCCCGGTTGGGTGGCAATAGACGATCGCGGGAACCCTTTACATCATGAATATAACCTATTACATAAGTGTTCGATCGCTCCTTGTTATATTGGTAGAGCGGCTGTTTATCTAGCCTCAGATTATTTTTCCAAATTCACGACGGGAACCGTTTTGAAAATTGATGGCGGAGCAACATTATATAGTTATCGCGTTGCTCAAAATCCGCCTCAATAGATAAAGTAGGATAAAATTAACGGAAGAAAGCCAAATGTTGCGTATTGCCAAATGGATAAAAAGACAGATCGAAAGGAAATTCGCCGCCAATCAACCAGGTAAATTAGCTAGCAGTCGTCTGGAATCAAAATCTAATAAATTTGCAAGTCTTTTTCCTAAGAAAGTAAAGATCGATCGCGTAGCTACCGGATTTCAATTTACTGAAGGGCCAATTTGGTTCGCGGAAGAAAATTATCTTTTATTTAGCGATATTCCTGCTAACAAAATTTTGCAACTGACTCCAGATGGTCAGGTAACGATTTTCAGAGAACTCAGTCATAATTCTAACGGTTTGACTAGAGACAAACAAGGCAGATTAATTGCTTGCGAACACGGTACGCGCCGAGTTACCCGCACCGAGAAAGACGGAACGATTACCGTATTAGTCGATAAATTTCAAGGCAAAAAATTGAATAGTCCTAATGATGTTGTCGTCAAAAGTGACGGCGCGATTTATTTTACCGATCCTCCTTATGGCATCAAACCCGAACAGCAAGAACAAGCAATTCAAGGAGTTTACCGCCTTGCTCCTGATGGCAGCGAAATTATTGTTGTAGCCGATGATTTTAATAAACCAAATGGTCTAGCATTTTCACCTGATGAAAAGCAACTTTATATCGATGATTCAGAACGCCGTCATATCCGAATTTTTGATGTTAAAACAGATGGTACACTTGCTAATAGTCGCATCTTTTACGATATGAACGTTAAGCGATCGGGTTTACCTGATGGGATGAAAGTAGATGTGCAGGGACACATTTATTGTACGGGAGCAGGAGGCGTGTGGGTGTTCGATCGCGAAGGCAATCATTTAGGAACAATAGTTACTCCCGAACAACCAGCAAATTGTGCTTGGGGAGATCGAGATTGGCAAAGTCTTTATATCACTGCTCAAACTTCGGTCTACAAAATTAGAGTAAACATTCCCGGCATCAACTTTGCTTAATATTTGACGCTCCTATTCCCTGCACCCGATTTTTTATGCCCAGATAAGAGAGGTATGACAAACGGCGACCGTAATTAATTTTATCCTGCAACCGTTCCCTCACTCCAAAAGGAAAAAAGAATAATTTTTGCATCTTTTCGATCGTGCTATCGGAACTATAAAAAAGCCATTGTTGCAATTTGGATGAAAGTATTTTTATCAACCGATCTCCTTGCAATCTTCGTTCTATTTCGCTGGGAATTTTAGCATCTAGAAGTTCCTTGGCTAAGAGCAAACTCACCAACAGCATTCGTTCGCTACCTAAAGTTTTAGCTTGCTTGATGATGCGTCCCCAATCCAACTGTTGATGAGAGCGAATCAATTCAGCAATATCGCAGATTTGAGAAAGCTTTTGCTCTTGTTCCCAAGAGTCTTTCGCTATCTGCATTGCGAGAATAATCAGCAAATCTTCGGTGCAAAGGGTAGTGACTGTTGTGCCAATAATAGATACAAGCTCCAAGCGTTGCCACAAGCCATCAAAATCGAGTAAAAGAGGGAAGTATTTTGGTGCGATTCTCTTGTGGAGGTCTACATTAACTTTGTTTTTATTATTGATTAAGCTTTCTTCCCATTCAAATTTTGAGTCTGGGTGATATCCTTGAGAAATCAGCAGTTCTTTTGCTCTGGAAAAGTCCTGCGGCTGAACCAAAATATCCAAATCACCGAACTGCCTGAGCGACAAGTTGCCATACATGGCAGCAGTCAGCGCGGCTCCTTTGTAGGTGATAGCGGGGATTTGGTGCTTTTCAAACAAATTTAATAATTTCAGCAGTTCCTTAGTCAGGGACATATTACGTAGGGCGTTGGCGCGGTAGTCGTTGCGAAGGCGATCGAAAATTGGCTGTGGAACTGCTTCTGGACAAATGCTGGAAAGATTGTGGTACAACAGTGGCTTGGTGGCGTGTTGGGATGCTATTTCTATGAGGTATTTCCAGTCAATGTTTTCCTGGACTATTGTTTTTATTCGCTCTGCCATTGTACTATCTATGCTAGTTCTGGCACAACAAAGAAGTAGCTCGATTTCTGGGCGCGATTCTTTAAGTTTTATTTCCTTAACCTTTACTTTTTGACTCATTTATACACCTTATGAATTCTAAAAACGAGCGAAAATTTGAATGGGTTACTTCGGAGCAGGAATTGCTTTTGCGGGCTGCCCTCAAGCAAGGAAAAGATGCGACTGATGCTTGGCAGCAATGGAAGACAACTGTGGATATTGAGGATCTCGATCCAGAATCTTATCGGTTGCTACCATTACTGTATCGCAATTTATCTGTTCATGGCGTGGAAGATTCTGAGATGGTAAGACTGAAGGGTGTCTACCGACGTAGATGGTATGAAAATCAACTTCTAGTTTCTAAACTTACCGCACTTCTGCATTCTTTTCAAGATGCTGGGATTGAGACAATAATTCTTAAAGATGTCGCTTTGCTTTTACATTATTATCAAGATGATGGACTTCGTGCTATAGATACTTTGGATATTTGTGTGCGTTGGGCAGATGGAGATGCCGCACTCGCTTTATTGAATAAGTTGGGCTGGAAGTTAAAAGAAAAAGTGCCAGATAAAATTTTATCTAAGTTATCTGTGATTAGCTTTGTAGATGATTCTGGCAAAATATTGAATCTTTACAGACATATATACTGGTATCCTTGGCAAGAAAATACTAATTTCGGAGCGGGGACGAGCGCCACCCAAATAAAAGATTTATCAACTTATGTCTTAAACCCAACTTATCAGTTATTGCAGCTTTGTCACCAGGGAACAATTTGGAATTTAGTTCCACCAATTCGTTTGGTGGCTGATGGGATGACAATTATTAACTCATTTGCCGATTCAATAGATTGGGATGTTCTGGTGGCTGATGCGGAAAAGTATCGATTTATTTTGGCTTTAAAAAAGATGATAGCGATATTGTCTGAGTTACTATTAGTACCTATTCCCCACGAAATTATCGAAAAGGTTGGAGATTTGAAACCTTCAGCTTTTGAACTTATGGAGTATCAAGTAAGCGCCGGCGAACCGCTGCCTGTCATAAAAACTTTCATCATTAGATATTCTCAATATTTGAAGTCTGTTCAAAGTAGTGGGTTGAAATTTAAGATTATGGGTTTTCCCAGATATTTACAAGATGTCTGGGGGTTGGATAATTTATGGTCAGTTCCATTGCAAGTTACTCTTAAAGGTATGAAAAGGATACGAAACGATATTTTCAAGTAAACTTAACATCAGGAGAAACTTATAGAGGAAAATATTTCTATAATTACAATACTTTCGCCGTTTCTCAATAGACCTCTCCAGAAAATAATTTCAAAGGCAGGCAGGATGCCTACCCCACAAGAATTTTTGGAGATGTCTAATAGGTTGGCTTGAGTGAAGCGAAGCCCAATCTACTAATCAAGGCATTTTTAATTTTCACGAAGGTATTGTTCGAGAAACCCGGTTTCTGGGAGTTCAGTTTATTTACGCCCACCTACTTGCTAAAGGGAAACACAAATTCACAGTTTAGTCAAGTAAATAAAACAAAGATAACTGGGGTGAAATTGCAGGAAAAATTACGGTATACTGATAAAGTATTGGTGATTTTAAATACCATTTTTTAGAGGCAAGCAAATCACCTCAGTATATAGAATTGAGACTCTCCCGCTAAGCTAGCCCCTAACCCCGACGCCCTAACCCTCACCCCTAGCTAAATTTTGTGTTCCAAAGATGAAACGGCGAAAGTTTTTTGGCAAAGCAGCGATCGCAGCTTTTAGCAAGACGATCGCAACTACCGGTACAAGCAGCGCCCTACCAACTATAAGATGGGGAATGGCCATCAGTTGGCCAAAATCGCTGGAAACAATCTACCGAGGCGCAGACACGGTTTGCAAGCGCGTCCGGCAAATGACAAACGGGCGTTTCACCATCACCCCTTTTGCAGCGGGCGAAATTTTCCCCCGACTACAGGTTCTGGATGCCGTGCCAGCGGGAACGGTAGAATGCGGTCACACTCCCGGTTACTACTACGTTGGCAAAAATCCCGCCTTGGGTTTCGACACCAGCGTACCGTTTGGATTTAACGCCCAGCAGCAAAACGCTTGGCTGTATCGGGGTGGCGGTTTGGAGGCGATGCAGAAACTCTACTCGGACTTTAATATAATTAATTTTCCCGCTGGCAACACAGGCGTGCAGATGGGCGGTTGGTTTAAGCGAGAAATCAAGTCCTTAGCAGATCTTCTTAAAGGATTGAAAATGCGTATTCCCGGACTCGGCGGCGAGGTAATGTCGCGTTTCGGATTGAGGAAGGAAATTTACAAGTGGAATGCCACTAAGGAATTGAGCTTTGCAAATTTTGCGATAGGCAGCAATTCATATTGACATTCTGCCCGCTTAACCTTGTGGTGTAACGAGGAAGTCTGCCAAGGGGTTATGCTGGGATTTATGTCTGCCCCAGCACTAAGCCAGCCAGCTAACGTTACAAAAATTATTGTAATATTTGATTAGGGCTAATTCTGATTTGGAGGTTAACAGGAATTTTGCTAGAAAACAGCAGTAAACATTCTCGCAATAAAGTCTCTTGGCAAAAGCGCTTACAGTATAATTTCGACAATTTTATGTCGAAAGGAGGATTCTCAGTCTTTCTGGCCTTATTGTCAGTATTTTTTGCCGCTTTTGCTCTAATGACAGCAGCGCGTTACGCTGCCGATCGATTTTTTCCCAATCAAGATGCAGAATATTCTCCGGATTTGTCCTGGGAAGTTTTTGTTCAACTTATAGGCTTAAGAGACGCTGGAGACGATGCCAATCTTGCTGCTAAGTTTGTGGGTGTCATTACCATCCTCATAGGTTTAGTGTTATTTTCCAGCTTGGTAGCTTTCATCACTCAACAATTTGAATACAGACTCCAGTTGCTGCGTAAGGGGAAAAGCATCGTAGTAGAAGAAAACCATACCTTGATTTTGGGATTCAGCGATCGCATCGCAGATATTATTAAAGAATTAGTGGTGGGTAACGAATCAGAACCAGACGCAGCAGTTGTGATTTTGTCAGAGAAAGATAAGGAGAATATGGATGATTTTATTCGCAATAACATCATCGAACTAAAAACAACGAGAGTAGTTACTCGTAATGGTGCAATCACGAGTTTAAATAATCTTAAGAAAGTAGGAGTAGAAGTAGCTAAGTCGGTTGTGATATTAAACGATGCTAACCCATCAGATACAGAGCAATTTAAAATTTTATCAGATGCGCGTGTAGTTAAGGCTATTCTCGCAGTTGTAGCTGCTAATGGAGAAGAAAACTTGCCACAAATTGTCGTAGAATTACACTCAGAAAAATATCGCCGCCTAGCTGAAAACATCGCTCCCAAATCAGTCACTACTCTGAATGAAGCAGATATTTTGGCTCGGATATTAGTGCAAACTTCTCGGAGTGTAGGACTGGCAACAGTATATTTAAACTTGGTAGGTTTTGAAGGCAACGAATTCTATTTCTATCGTCCAGATTCAATTTGGCCGAAGATAACCTTTGCAGAATTGCCATTTCATTTCCGGAATGGGATACCAATTGGCGTGCGTCATGTAGATGGCAACCTGATACTAAAACCAAGCAAAGATTACAAGTTAACAGAAGATGATGAAGTTATCATACTTGCAGAAGATGACTCAACCATCCAAGTTCATCCAGAACCTGTAGTGCAGCTTCAAGATCTCGGCTATGCCAATTACCGGACAACACTAGAACGGAAATCTGAAAAGTATCTTATTATCGGTTGGAACAGCAAAACTCCGATCGCTCTTAAAGAATATGCAGAATACGTACTCGAAGATTCGCACGTTAATCTCATAGTAGACAATTTAACGGACGATATCAAAACTGAATTTGAGATGATTGCGAAGAATTATCGGCACATCAAAATGGAAGTGCTGCGAATAAACTTGGATTCTATAGAGGATATCAAGCAGCTAAAACCCTATGAATATCACACCATATCCATTTTGGCTGGCAGTGGCGACAATATCGAGGAAATTGATGCGAAGACGCTCGCCATATTGTTGGAAATCAGACAAATTTTTAAAGAATATACGGCTGAAACTGGAAACAAAGTCACTACCAATTTGATTGCCGAAATTATTGACTCAGAAAATACTGACCTGGTAATCCAAGCAGGTGTGAAAGACTTTCTTCTCACCAATCAATTTGTTTCTAAAATTTTAGCGCAGGTATCCCAAGAACCTGATGTGATGTCAATCTATCAGGATTTGTTTTCCGCAGACGGTAGCGAACTTTATATCAAGCCAGCATCGCTTTACTTCCCAGTCCAAAAGCTTGGTAGGCTAACATTTGCTGACTGCGTACTGGCTGCACAACATCGAGACGAAGTTTGTATTGGTGTCAGAATTGCCGCCCAAGCCCAGGATAAAGATAAAAATTTCGGTATCTATTTAGTACCGAGTATGGATAGGCTGCTTTATCTGACTATCAATGATTCGCTGATTACTTTGGCTGACGATCAAAGGTGAGGAAATTAGGGCATCGGGGTTAGGGGTTAGGGAAGAGGGAGCGGGAAAAGGTAAAAGGGAAAAGGTAAAAGGGAAAAGATTAATTCTCTCACCCCCCGCTCGCCCACGACCCTGTGAAATATCTCCCTTCTGTCTGAGCGATCGACTGTAAAGAATATCATCCGCGATCTTTGTTAAATTAACTAAACAATCACAAAAGCAATTACCTGCTGAAATCGAAAATGCTGGGTTTGAGTCGTTACCAATGGACTGTACTGTTTGCAGCGTGGCTGGGTTGGGGTTTCGATTTGTTTGACTTCATCCTATTTAATTACGTTGCTCCCAATTGCGTGCCAACTTTGTTAAATTTGACTATTGGTTCGCCGGAAGCCAAAGCAGCAACGTTTTACTGGACTGGAGTGATGACTTCGGTTTTGCTGTTAGGTTGGGCAATTGGTGGGGTGATGTTCGGAAAATTGGCCGATCGCATCGGTCGCACTAAAACGCTGCTGCTGACGATACTTATCTATTCTTTAGGAACCGCTAGCTGTGCTTTCGCCCCGAATATCTGGATTTTGATGCTTTGCCGATTTCTCAGTAGCTTGGGAATTGGCGGAGAATGGGCTGCTGGAGTGACTGTGGTGGCGGAAGTAATGCCGGAAAAACGGCGGGTAGAAGCGGCGGTTTTATTGTGTACAGCTGCGCCAGCAGGACACTTTTTGGCAACTTGCGTTAATTTCGCGATCGCTGGGGTGTTATTACCGGAAAGTCCGGAAGTTTCTTGGCGCTATATATTTATGTGCGGTTTGATTCCGGCTGTGGTGGCGGCGATCGTGCGCTTATTTGTTAAAGAACCGGAAGTTTGGCTCAAAAATGCCGGAAAAATGGCTCCTCCCCGCATTCGCGAACTTTTCAACCCCGAAAATCTGCCTGCAACGATTAGCGGCTTGCTGTTGGCAATTACGGCGATCGTCACTGCTTCGACTTGCAGTTCTTTTATTCCTGTTATTGCTGCTGGATTGGGTCAGTCGGTAGCTTTAGAAAGGAGTTTGGATGCAACGGCTACGCAAGTGCTGATCGAACAATGGAAAACAATCGCTAGCAATTGTCTTAATTTGGGCTCTTTGATTGGCACGCTTCTGACAGGTCTTCTTGCCAAATTATTAGGGCGCAAGATGATGTTTTCTCTCTACTTCTTTCTCTCTTCAGCTGCAATTTTAATTATCTTTGGGCTTTCAATACCTCCGGAAGTACAACTTTACCTCTTCTTTTTCATCGGTCTGAGTGTTTTTGGCATTTTTGGCAGTTTCAGCTATTACTTACCGGAACTATTCCCCACCAGGCTGCGAGCAACCGGTTCTGGCTTCTGCTACAATGCAGGCCGAGTAGTGGCGGCAGCAGGCCCATTTTTGGTAGGTTATCTGGCTTCTCAGAAAAGTTCGTTGTCTAGCGCATCGGTAACTTTGTTTTGGGTTGGTTTTATTCCGTTGTTGGGATTAGCCGCTATACCTTGGACGATCGAAACTAAAGGACAAGTTTTGGCAGATTGAGCAAATGAGGGACTAGAAAAGTCAAAAGTCAGAAGAGAGGCTGTTGAATTTATTCATAAAGCGGCGATCGATCCAATCTTTTAAATACCACAAAAGCGGCGATTCCCATCCGAATTGCCCCCAAGATGCAACCGCAGAACCATCCCCAGTGCCTATCAAACTCAGATATCTTTTTTGCGGCTGATATGGCTTTAATGATTTTCCCTCTAATTTCAGCCGCAAATTATTAAATAATGGCTTACCCTGTCTGACTGCAAATACTCCCGCTTTCGGACAAGGATTATTAATCAATGTGGCAATATCGCCAGCCGCAAAAATATCGGAATGAGAGACAGATTGCAAGTTATCGTTTACCAAAATAAAGTTATTTCCGTTTGTTGCTAATCCGGATATTTTCGGCCAATCCGGTGCAGATGCTTGCGTTACCCAGAAAAGGTAATCGAATTCAACTATAAGTCCAGATTCGCATTTGACAAATTTTTGTTGAACCTCACAAACATTTTCTGCCAAATGCAGATGAATGCCGCGACGGATGAGTAATTCTTGCATATGTCGGCGCACCCATCGGTTATGATTTGGCATCAGTTCGCGATCGCGATGGAATAAATGAATTTCTACTGCATTCTGCGAGATTTTTTGCAGGTGAGATTGCATTGTTAAGGACAATTCGACACCACCGGCACCCCCACCGACAATTCCCAAACAAATCGGTTGTTCGGGTTGATTGGTAACTGACTCAATAACTCGATTCCATTGTTGCAAAAACTTTGGTATCGGTTTAACTGCAATTGCATATTCATTTGCACCGGGTACGGATATTGTCGCCGGAGTGCTGCCGATATCAATTGATAATAAATCGAAGGAAACTGGTTGACTGTTAGCGCAAATAACTTGATTGTTTTTTAAGTCGAGATTGATGGCGCGATCGCAAATAAATTCGGCCCGGGCAAATTTAGTTAGCGATCGCAAATCGATAAAACATTCTGCGTGTGTGTAAAATCCGGCTACGTGACCGGGTAACATTCCAGAATATGGTGTGTCTGGCGCTTCGGATATCAGGGTTATGCGAACATTTGGCAGAGGTTTGATGCCAAATAATTGGAGTGCGATCGCATGACTGTGACCGCCACCAATTAGCACTAATTTTTGTTGATTATTCATCATTAAGCCTGAGTGGGAGAGTGGGGGAGGGGGGGAGCGAGAAGAAATTCTTAATTTTGACTTTTGACTTTTGACTTTTGACTTTTGACTCCCCCACTTCCTCCAATAATAGGAGCGATCGAAGCGGATTTGATATCATCCTAAATATGCTTTCTTAACCCGATCGTCATCGAGTAGATTGGAAGCTTCTCCCGTCAGCGTGATGCGACCCGCTTCCAGTACGTAACCTCGATCGGCAGTTTCTAAGGCAAGTCTGGCATTTTGCTCGACTAAAAGAATAGTAACCCCAGTAGCGCGTAAATCCTGAATAATAGCGAAAATCTCCCGCACGATCGCAGGTGCAAGACCGAGACTGGGTTCGTCCAAAAGCAAAACTTTCGGTTTACTCATTAAAGCGCGAGCGATCGCCAACATCTGCTGTTCCCCACCGCTAAGCGTTCCCGCTAATTGATGGCGACGTTCTGCTAAACGGGGGAAAATTTCAAATTGGCGATCGAGATCGGCACTTATTTCTGCCGAATTAGAGCGAATATACGCCCCCAATTCCAAATTATCCAGAACAGTTTGCCTAGATAACACCCGGCGTCCTTCCGGAGAATGAGCAATACCGAGTCGCACCACCTCATGGGCGGCGCGTTTGGTAATATCCCGCCCTTGGTAAATAATTTGACCGCTGCGAGGATCGATCAGTCTAGAAATAGCTCGTAAAGTAGTACTTTTGCCAGCACCATTAGCCCCAATCAAAGTTACTACCTCACCCGCATTAACAGTGAGATTGATATTTTGTAGGGCTTGAATACCACCGTAATTAACGTAAAGTTCCCTAATTTCTAATAGTGTCGTAGCGGGTGCTTTCATCTAAAACCTCACGGGAGCTTGGAAACCTTGTGTCTTTAGACCAAGGAGGTGCATCGAGTCGGCGATTTTAATCGCCGTCACCCATTGACCTAATACAAGTTTTTTCACTAAAATGGCAGTAATTCTAGCGAAAGTTGTATGTACCTGACTCAGAAAAACCAGATACGGAGTTTGACAAGCAAGGAATTCACGGCCTTGCGAGAACTTTGTAGATTGAGTAAAAACCTTTACAATGTGGGTCTTTACACAGTTAGACAATACTATTTTCAAGATAAGAAACACCTCCACTATGAATCCAATTATCATTACTGCAAAACTAATGAGAACTACAAACGTTTGAATACCGATATAGCTCAACAAACTTTGAAAGTAGTTGATAGAACTTTTCGTAGTTTTTACGGATTGATTAACGCAGCCAAATCGGGGAATTATCAGCAAAAGGTAAGGCTTCCTCATTATCTTCCTAAAGATGGGTATTTCACTTTGCTCATGCCCAAAATCAGGATTAAGGTAGCTGATAACAAGAGAGAATATCAGTTCTCTGGTAAACGAATTAAGCGTGGTTTGTACAGAACTAAACATGGTTTTCTGGTTAATGCTGATGTAAATGGTGCGGCAAATATCTTGAAGAAAAGTAAGCACAAGGCTTTAAGTCGAGTGTCTAGGGGTTGTTTGGCACAACCTTTAAGAGTGAAAATCTCTTAAGAATCCCCGTCGATAAGAGAGCGGGGAGTGTCAATCTGCTCCCAAATAAGCTTCAATTACAGCAGGGTTAGTTCTCACTTCCGTCGGATTGCCCAAAGCAATCAACTGACCGAAATTTAAAACTGCAATGCGATCGCACAACCCCATAACTAAGGGTACGTGATGCTCGATTAAGATGACAGTCAAGTTAAAGCGATCGCGTATTTCCCGAATAAATTCGCTCAACTGGTGCTTTTCACTGGGATTCATACCAGCGGCGGGTTCATCTAGCAGTAAAACTTGCGGTTCTAAAGCAAGGGCGCGGGCAATTTCGAGGCGACGTTGATCGCCGTATGCAAAATTTTTCGCTTTGACATAGGCGCGATCGCGCAAACCGACCAAATCGAGCAATTCCAAAGCTTTCTGCTTAGTTTTGATTTCTTCCGCAGGCGCTGGTGGCAAACCTAACACACCAGTTATTAAACCGCTTTTAGTGTGGACGTGCTGAGCGATCGTCACATTTTCTAGCGCCGAGAGGTCGCCAAACAAGCGAATATTCTGAAAAGTGCGGGCAATACCGGCTTTAGCGATGCGATGCGATCGCCTAGATGAAATTTCTTCTCCTTGATAAAATAGCTGCCCCCTGGAAGGCTGAATCAGTCCTGTAATCGTATTAAATAATGTCGTTTTTCCGGCACCGTTAGGGCCAATCAGCCCAAATATCTCATTTTTCTGCACCGTAAAAGAGACATTGTTAACAGCAACCAAACCTCCAAAAGTACGAGTTAAACCCTTGGCTTCTAGAATAGGATAACTGGCGGGAAGATTCTCGGCGTTCATCTGCACAAATTTCTATTTATCTCTTTGTCTTTTCAACAAATCCGGCGTCATCAAGCCTTGGGGGAAAAATATCGTTCCCAAAACTATCAACAATCCGAAAATAATCAGGCGACCGTCGCGCAGAAATTGGGCTAGCCACAGCGGTAAACCAGCAGTATCTGCGATCGCTCTCAACACCTCCGGCAGCGCTGTAAATACCATACCACCCAACACCGGCCCCACAAAAGTCCTGGTTCCGCCGATTAACACCGAAGTTAAGTAAACTATACTGGCATCAAAAGTGCCTTGACGCGCATTCCAAGTATTGAGGAAATGGGCGCTCAGCGCACCGACAACTCCCGCCAAAATAGCACCCAGAGTGAAAGCCAAAACCTTGTAGTAAGTTGGGTCAATTCCCATCGCACCGGCAGCCAATTCATCTTCGCGGATAGCCGTGAACGCCCTACCGACACGGATGCGTTCCAGGCGGTAGAGAATCACCATGCTGAGAATTAATAAAGGTAAGGCAATCCACAAATATTCCAGCGGAGTTTGGAAAGGTTGCGGAATACCAAATATACCAACTGCACCGCCAGTGAGATCTAAATTGAGAGCTAAAATGCGGAGTATTTCTACAAAAGCAATAGTTGCGATCGCCAAATAAATACCCCTTAACCTTAGCGCCGGAATTCCCACCAAAACGCCCAATATGCCGGAAACAACCCCAGCAATTAGCATTTCCAATAATACCAACCCAATGGGAAATAAACCGCCGTTAACTTTAAATACTTGAGTAGATAAAATCGCCCCAATATATCCACCCAAAGCATAGAAGCCGGGACTAGCCAAAGACAATTGCCCAGTCATTAAGGGCAAATAAAGCGACAGTCCCAATAGCGCTCCCAACACCATTGAAACAATCAGAAATCCGTAATTAGCTAAAAATTCAGCCATAAAGCAATTTGGGATTTTTATTAGACATCAGCCATTAGTCACAGGCATATTTTGAGCCATATATGTAAGGGTTTTAGCACTTACCCATTGACTACACCTTTTGCACAAAACGCCTCCCCAGCAAACCTTGCGGTCTAACCAACAGCATAATAAACAATATTCCAAAAGCAAACGCATCTTTATAAGCAGAATAATCTGCCGGCACAAATGCTTCAACCAACCCAATTACCAAACCGCCTAACACCGCACCGGGAATACTGCCCAAACCACCCAGTACGATAACTGCTAAACCTTTTAGCCCATACCGAATGCCAAAGTACGGATCGGCAATACTCACGCTGGAACCTACTAAAGTACCAGCCACTCCTCCTAAAAAGCTGCTTAAAAAAAATGTGATAACAATAAAAAAATCCGTATTGATTCCTAGCAAATTGGCAGTGATTGGGTCTTCGGCTACGGCTTTCATTGCCTTGCCGAATTTTGTGTAGTTGATGCAGTAAGTGAGAATTGCCGTAATCGCTACAGAAACCGCAAAAATCACAATTTGAACTGTCCGAATGGCAATCGGTTTATCTGCTGTGCCAAAGTTAATTGCAACTGGTAAATTACCGTAAGTATTAGCTGGAAAATTGTAGCTTTCCGAACCTACTAAGTATTGGATCGCATTCACGATTACCAATGCCACCCCCAGACTGGAAACGACTGTCAGCAAGGGATCGGCACGCCTGCGCCGCAAAGGACGGAAGGCAATGCGTTCGATCGCAACCCCAACCAAACCGACAAGTACACTGCCTAAAATTAGGGCGATCGCGAAAGGAAGTTGCACCGACAAGGCAACATTGGCAAGCAATCCATTAAATCCAAATCTCTCTCCCATCAGCGCATAAGTGAAATAAGCGCCAAGGGTAAACAGCGCCCCGTGAGCGAAATTAATAATTCCTAAAATCGAGAATATCAAGGTGTATCCCAAGGCAAAAATAGCGTAAACGCTGCCGATGGATAAACCGTTTAAGAATTGTTGCAGAAACAAAGTAAAATCCATAATTTTGGTAATGTTTGATGGGTAATTGGTCATAGCCATTCCAATTACCGATGCTTAATAACTAATGACTTCGCTTCAGTCAGTTTACCTACTTCAAAAACGCAAACTTTCCGTTGTTCCCATCTTTATCTACCTTCAATTGGGCAACGTAAAAATCCTTTTGTATTACATCTCCTACTGGTGTAAAAGCAATTTCACCCAAGGGAGTATCGTACTTTCCTGCTAGGAGTTGTTTGTTGAGTTCTGTACGCAATTGAGGCAAAGGCATTGCCGTAACTTTGCTTTTTTGGTCTAGAGCTTTGAGGGCTTCCACATACACTTGAACTGCTGTGAAAGCTTGGGCGCTAAACTGCGGCGGTTCTTTTTTATATTGATTCACATAAGTAGTACGGAAAACTTTGTTAACCTCGTTTGGGTGTTCCGGACTGTAAGCTTGTGCGACTAAAACACCATCGCAGAGAGCTTTACAAACGGCAAAAATATTGGAAGTGTTGAAGCCATTTCCGCCAATGATGATACCTTTATAACCCAATTCTCGCAATTGCCTTACTAGGTTGCCGCCGTCTGCTGCCAAACCGGAAATGACGATCAAATCCGGTTTCGCGTTAATAGCGTTGGTGGCTTGGGTTTGAAAGTCGGTATCGGTTGTCTGAAACTTTTGTACTGTTACTAAATCGAGTTTTTGGTCTTTAACTGTTTGCTGAAAAGTTTCGGTTTCTGACTTGCTAAACGCATCATTTTGTGCATAAAACACAGCCACTTTCTCGATCTTGGGATTAATCTTGAGAGCGGCTTTGATTGAATTGGGAGCAACAATGGCAACAGGTGCAGAAACGCGAGCCACGTAATCTCCTATTTCGGGAACTCCTTTAGCTGTGTTGGATGCTCCGATGACTGGCACTTTAGCACGCTCTGCGATCGGATCGGCACTAAATGCTTGCTGGGAAAGAGTGGGGCCAACAATGCCGACGACTTGATTCTGGGTAATTAGGGTTTGAAAGGCGTTAATCGCTCCCGCTTCTTCTCCACCAGTATCCTGAACTACCAATCTAATCGGCGTGCCGTTGATGCCTCCTTTATCGTTAAAATATTTCTCGGCGATTTTGGCACCTTGGATGCCTTCTTGACCGAGTAAAGCGACGTTGCTGGTTTGCGCTAAAGCAATTCCGATGGGAATGCCGTTAGACGAAACAGCCGCTGCGGAAGGATTTGCTGTGGTTGTGGCATTTGGGCCAGAGTTAGTTTGATTGCAGGCGCTCAGCAGGGAAGCGAAGGCAAGCAACAAGGCAGAACCAAGGAAAGTAGGTTTTTTCATAGCCTGGTGAGAAATATCTTTCTGTTGGGAGATTTTACATATTACTCAATTAATGTACAGCTTTTGTACCTTCAATCGATCCGATCGCACCACTACGAACCAACAATTTAGAGCCGATTGCGAGTGAGTGAGGTACAACATCTGGAATATCGGGAAGATGGGGAAAAAAATTTGTTCTACTTCCTAATCTGCCTTCTTTCTTTTTTAATCCCACTGGAAGCTGTTCAAAGTAGCACGCAAGCTCCAACTATCTCCGACAGGATTGCGATATTCCAAAACCCCACTTCTCAAACCTTCCCGCAGATAGGGACTTGCTATTACAGGCCAATTTTGCAATACTCGCGGTTTACCGTTGATGCTGGCAACACCGATACCGCCGTTGGGTGCGTAGGTCATGACTAACTTATCGCCCTCCAAACCAGTGTAAGCGAGTTTGCCTTGTTTTTCCCATTCGCGATCGTCTACCACAACCCGATCTAATGCAGCAGTCAAACGTTTAAAATCTGGATAATCGGCAATTCTCGCCACATCGGTAATCCAAGCAGTTTTATTCCCACTTGCTACTAAAGCTTGATAATCCTTATTCCTTTCCGACACAGGCGCAAGCAAACTAATTTTATCACCCCAAGGACGAGCAAGCAACCAAGTTTCTTCAATCTGCCAAATATACCAATCTCTGTATCTTTGCGGTTGACCGTAGCGAATGGGAATAACTAAGTGAGAACGGGGTGGTACATTAGCTGCCAAATCTTGTTGATTGAGGATTAACTGATAAATTACCGCACTGCGTCCCTGGACATATTGATCTCCCGGACTGCGACCGGTTGCCATCAAGTTGTGATAAGTTCCGCCCAAACTAATTACGGCGTTGTTTTCTCCTTTCGGGTCCCGGATCGCTAACTTGTAAGTGGCATATTGAGCGTTGATGGTTCCCTTCACTTGATAAGAACGTTTTGGTTCTAAAAGAGTAGCGAGACTGTAATCTTTAGTAACGTAAAAAGTTTCCCAAAAGCGATTATCTTGATGGTAGCTGTAATAATCCGGATGAGAAGCTTTTGCTAAAAATGGTAGGGGTACTTCTTTTCTCGCCAACTGGCGCAAACTGGGGTCGGGACGATAGGAACTCAACCCCGCCAATAGCGCTAATCTTGCATTACCATTATTCATCTTTTCGACAACGATCGGTAATTGGTAATTCCTCCCCCGCTCCCCCGCTCCCTCGCTCCCCCGCTCTTCCCCGCCCCACCACATCCAAGCTACCGCACTCAAACCGCTGTCCCAAGTATTGCGATCGAATCCGCGACTTTCCGCACCGCCAGCAGTTCCCCAACTCAGACGTAAAGCCATATTAGCAGCATACCAATCTAAACCGACTTTTGCTAATTGTCGCAGTTCGGGAGTTCGACCAAAATCGTAAAGATTGAGCAAACCGCCGATACTATATCCGTAGTAAGTAGAAGAATGAAATTCGCCTTGTCCGATCGTCAAAAATTTGTTGAGTTCCGATCGCAACCATGCTTCAATAGTGCTAAAAGTCGCCGGATCGTTAACAGTCCAGCCGCTATTATCCATTAAAGCAAGTCCCGATAAGCGCTGCATAAACATATGGTTTTCCGTCCCAGTTTCCAGCCATTCTTTCATGCGAGGCGACTCTACCATACTGCGATAGGAAGCTTCTACATTGGCGGGCATTTTGTGGCGAAATAGGAAGAAGATGCGAATATCGAAAACGCTGCGAAAATGGTAAAGGTCGGGTCGTTCTCTTTCTAATTCCATCAGAATATCCCAAATGTGCTGGCGGTTGTATCTCTCTCCCAAACTGAGACGCGATAAGATAACTGGAAGCAGATATTTGTGGGGGTCGCCGATTTTTTCCCGTCGCCACCAAGCATTGAGTTTGTCTAAGTCAAGGGCTGCTAGTTTCTCGCGAATTGCTAAACTGCGAAGTTGAAAAGCTGCTTCTTGTGCATTATCCCAACGACGATCGCCTTCTTGTGCTACTTTGAGTGCAGTTTGTTTGACAGGCGGCTGTCTGACTTGAGAAGTAGCGATCGAACAGCCATAACCGATCGTGCTTGCTAGAATAGCGATCGCCAATATTTGCAGTTTCATCTTTTAAGATATTGAGTAATGACCTATAACCAATATCTAAATTATGATTGACCTTTACACTTTCACTACACCCAACGGACGCAAAGCTTCCATCATGTTAGAGGAAGTCGGTCTGACCTACAATGTCCACAAAATTGACATTACCAAAGGCGATCAATTTACACCTGAGTTCGTAGCAATCAATCCCAATAGCAAGATTCCTGCTATTGTCGATCGCGAAACGGATATCACCGTTTTTGAGTCGGGTGCAATTCTCATTTATCTAGCTGAAAAAACCGGAAAATTTTTACCCGCTGACCAAAAAGGTCGCTATCAAGTATTGCAGTGGCTGATGTTCCAAATGGGCGGCGTGGGGCCAATGTTCGGCCAGTTAAACCACTTCAAGAAGTTTGCACCGGAAAAAATAGCTTACGCGATCGAACGTTACGAAAAAGAAACTTTGCGCCTTTACGATGTTTTGGATAAACAACTTGCAGACAAAGAATATATCTGCGGGGATTACTCAATTGCCGATATTGCAACTTATCCTTGGGTCGCAATTTATGAGTTTCAGGGATTAACGCTAGATGATCGCCCAAATCTCAAACGTTGGGTGGAAACAGTGCAACAACGTCCCGCCGTAAAAAAAGGAATGGCTGTGCCGGCTTAGTAAACGTCAGCCATTAATCCAGCCCATACGTAGCTTACCAATGTAGCAATAATCGTAAGCAAACTTAAAAAATCCTTTTTTAAGTTTGCTTACGATTAAGCGATGTAGCGTTACAAAATTATGTTATTTTTTTCTAAGATATCTGTTTTTGTGTATGATTGAGCTTGATAACAAAAGGACAAGCTAAAATCGGTCAGGAACCTCAGCCTAAAGGCATGAGGCTTGAAAGAGAAATCTAACAAGCCATTCTGACCAGCCTAAGTCTTCATTGACTCCGTTTTGAGGGTCACGACACCGGAGAATGCGTAGCTAGTTCCTTGCTCTGTCATCTGCAATTAAACAGTCTTAAGGTCACTGAGATAGTGTTGCAGATATAACAAGCCCTCAAAACATTGGCGAAGCTAACATTACGAGCAATTAGTAGGAGCAAAACCATGCTCAAACAAAATTACGTTTTCGTTATCGACACCAACAAAAAGCCACTAACACCATGTCGCCCAATCACAGCACGTAAATTGCTCTCAGCCGGAAAAGCTGCCGTTTTCAGAATGTTTCCGTTCACGATTATCCTCAAGAAAGAGGTAGCCGAAACACCTAAGCCGCTCACCATCAAACTAGACCCCGGATCGAAAACAACGGGTATTGCTTTACTTCAAGAGAATCGAGCGATCTGGGGCGCAGATCTGACTCATCGCGGACAAACTATCAAAGCTTCCCTAGATTCCCGCAGAGCAATACGACGCTCTAGAAGAAGTCGCCATACTCGCTATCGGCAATCTAGATTTCTTAACCGCACTCGTAAAAAAGGTTGGTTAGCTCCGACGCTCCAGCATCGAGTAGAAACAACTATCACCTGGATTCACAAAATAATTCGATTCGCGCCAGTTAGCTCAATTGTTCAAGAGCTTGTCCGATTCGATTTACAGCAGATGGAAAATCCAGAAATATCGGGCGTTGAATATCAAAAAGGTGAGTTACTTGGCTATGAAATTCGCGAATATTTGTTAAACAAATGGGGTAGAAAATGTGTCTATTGCGATGTAGAAAAAGTACCATTGCAGATCGAACACATTCAACCCAGAGCCAAAGGAGGAACCGATCGCATCTCTAACCTTTGCCTTGCTTGCGAGAAATGCAATACCCAAAAAGGAACCCAAGACATTGTTAAATTTCTTGCTAAGAAACCAGAAAAATTGAAACAAATTTTAGCTCAAGCAAAACGCCCACTTAAAGATGCGGCGGCGGTTAATTCAACACGCTGGGCTTTGTTCTCTCGACTCCAGCAAACTGGCTTACAAGTTTTAACTGGTTCTGGTGGATTAACGAAGTTCAATAGAACTCGCTTCAATCTGCCTAAAGCTCACTGGCTAGACGCTGCTTGTGTCGGTCAAATAGAGTCGCTAGAAGTGATAACTGGTCAGCCGTTACTAATCAAGGCAACGGGTCACGGTACTCGTCAAATATGCCGTACTGACAAGTTTGGCTTTCCGTGCCGATACGTTCCTCGCAACAAATTCGTCAAAGGTTTCCAGACTGGCGATATCGTCAAGGCAGTCGTTACCTCTGGCAAGAAAATAGGGGTTTATGTGGGGCGCGTTGCCATTCGAGCGACTGGTTCTTTTAATATCTCTGCAACAGAAATGGTGCAAGGTGTTAGCCACAAATACTGTAAAACCATCCACAAAAAAGATGGTTACAGCTACTCTTTTCAAAACTTACTTGTAAAGCCGTCCTAAAAGGACGGGGTTTCTACCCATTATTCTGATGAAAAACCTCACTGTCGTTATTTTACTGGCTCTTGTCAGTTTATTAATTCCGGGTTGCTCTACTTCTGAGCAAAAAGCTCCACCCT
Organism: Aerosakkonema sp. BLCC-F183; assembly: GCF_041929145.1. Classification (NCBI taxonomy): domain Bacteria; kingdom Bacillati; phylum Cyanobacteriota; class Cyanophyceae; order Aerosakkonematales; family Aerosakkonemataceae; genus Aerosakkonema; species Aerosakkonema sp. BLCC-F183. The sequence goes on from NZ_JBHFNU010000062.1 coordinate 36,988, forward strand.
CGCCACAAATACGCAAACAAGCAACACCTTCTCCCTCAGAAACGACCAGAGGGTCAGAACCAGATAATAAAGAATCGATCGGGGCTCCTGGTAGCACTACTGGGGGAGGAACGAGAATGAAAAAAGACGAAGAACAGAAAAAACAAGAGTAAGCGCAGTAAAATTGTGCGGGTAGTAAGTGGATTAAAAACGCAAGCAAGAGGTAAAACTACTTGTTGCGATCGATCGTCTGGGATATCACTGCTGCCACATCTGGTGGGATAGCAGTAAAGCGGATATAAAAACTCGTGTTGGTATCTGTCGATCGTTTTACCACTTTAGCATAAACATCTCCAAAAATATCACCTGTTTTGTTTGTTTCACCTAAAAAGTTAATTTTGATATTGCTTAAAATATCCGCTGGATGTTCCGCTACAACTTCAGCGCTATTTGCTGATAGCCTAATTATCCTAGCCTCGAACATAGTTCCAATAACGTGCTTGCCATCCAAAACAGTATATTGTATTAATATCGGTGACTTCATAGTCAATAATTCGCCTTCACTTTTAGGCAAAAAGAGGTTATATTTTCCAGAGATACCGCAGACATCATAAAGAGTAATTGGTTTTTGAATTCCCTTTGGTTCTACTTGCATTTGAGTGTTGAATTTGATGATGTCTCCTGCTTCTTTTAGAGTGAATTCGGAAATCAAAATTTGACCTCCAACCGTATAAGATTCGATCCGCCCAGTTAGATTGACATGATTACCTACTACACCATACTTGGCGCGTTTTTGCGAACCGATATTTCCCACAACCACTTCGCCTGTGTTAATACCGATGCCCATTTCTAGTTTGGGTATTCCCAAACGTTTTATGCGTTTATTAACTGCGTCCATAGCTAACTGCATAGCTATGGCACAGGCAACAGATCTTTGAGCGTCATCTTCTCTTTGATTTGGCGCACCAAAGATAACCAAAATAGCATCGCCAATGAACTCATCAATAGTTCCTTCAAAATGGGTAATTACATCTACCATTGCCTCCAAGTAGATGTTTAAAAAACCAACAACTTTTTCCGGTGGAAAGCGTTCGGATACAGATGAAAATCCTCTCAAGTCAGACATCAAAATAGTTACCTTCCGCCTTTCCCCTCCCAATTTCAGTCCTTCGGGAGTTTCTAGTATGCGTGCTACTACTTCATTTGTAAGATAGCGGGAAAATGTCTGACGAATATATGCTGCGCTTACAGCTAGATAAGCGACGATCAGAATTGCAGAAAATGTTAGAGCCATTGCTGATGGAACTAGGGGAACCCACCAACCAAATAGGAAGAGAAAATAAGAACCACCGATTAAAATTACGCCAGCAAGTAAAATACTAGCAGCTGTCCAAGGGAATAATTTTACATGATTTTTGCTGTGTCGCAATTTCCAACTCAAGATAGCACCAAGCGCCGACCAGCCGAATGTCCACAAATAAGCTATGGGTGCATTCCAAACTTTGATTAGGGGGCGCTTGTCTAATACCGAACTTAAAATTTGGCTGGTTAAATTGGCATGAATTTCTACTCCAGTAGTTGGCAGACGATTCTTGACTAGACCCGTGTAGGGAGTGTAAAATTCGTCTTTAAGACTAGCTGCGGTTGCGCCAATTAAAACGATGCGATCGCGCATCAAGTCTGGTGGTATTCTATCCTCTATAACATCGGTCATTGAAACAGTACGAAAACTTTTGGTAGGCCCGCGAAAGTTCAACAATACTTGGTAGCCGCCATCATCGGCTCGCACATAAGCGCCATTATTACCGTTAAAACGAGTAAATACGGTATCGCCTATTTTTATATAATTGTCTTTTGTAAAATCATAAGTAATCTTCTGTTTCTTGAGGTAAATTAAAGCCAATTTTAGCCCCAAAGTTTCTACTTTTTCACCATCTGAAGTGTAGAAAAACAGCAAGCCTCTCCGAATTCTGCCATCTTCATCTAATACCAAATCGGCAGCAGCTACTTGACCTCTTACTTTGAGTGCTGGCGGTGGAGCGACGGCAGAAGTTTTATCCTCCACTTTGTTGCCATCAATAGCAATAAAATTGGGTTTTTTTTCAATGCCTATCAAGTTTGGCGTCGTCTCGAATATTTTTACTAATTCTTGATGACCGGGATTGACTACCAAATCTCGATATAAGTCTAGACCGATCGCTCTCGGCTGCTGTTTCTTGATTTTCTGGAGCAACTTAGCAAGGACAGCATCGGGAGCGGGCCACTGTCCTACTTTTTGGATATCGAGTTCATTAATACCAACAATGACAATGCGCGAGTCGGTAGGCTCCAAAGGACGCCAACGAAAAAATTGATTCAGCGCCGTCCATTCCAAAGGTTGCAGCCATCCTAAAAAATGCAAAAACAGGACAAAACCTGTAACGCTAGGCGCTGTAATTAATACTGCACGCCATTCCCAAATTTGCTGTTTGACGCCTTTCCATTCGATCATTGGTATCTCTATCTAAATAAATAAGTTGTTGTAAAAGAGTCAGCGGTATAAGCATCCTTCTCAAGTAAGTAGTAAAAACTGAAGTCGTCAGATTTTACTTGGATAACGCAACTCATCCAAAGCGATCGCTTTGGGCGATCGTTAAGTAACTTTTACTATACTTATTGCATTCCTTGCCATCTTCTCATCTGTCTTAGCGCTTAATTTTCCGATCCATTCTCTATACTCCAGGTATTAGCCCAAACCCAAAATCCGCAGAAAGCAGAAGCCGATCGCGTGTGCGACGCCATCTGTGTTGACTTTTATTTTAAGTGCTTGAACACTTACATCGAAAAATGAATTACAATAACGTTACGAGCTTACTAGCTTGAATTAGGAGATTGGCTGTATTTACAAATATCCAATTCTATATCAATTTCATAAAAGCATTCACTGCATCATATTGGTCTGCCATTCGCGAATAAAACTCTAGCGATCGCAAATCCAATTCCGGCAAAAGTTCGCTCTTACTCACCAACTCATATCCCGTTTCGCGCAAACAATAAACCGAAATTACACCATCCTCCCAAAACCAAACTTCGCGCACTCCCACTCGACGATAAATTTCGAGGATATCAATTCCCCCACTCGTTACTATCACTTCAATTGCCAAATCTGGAACTGACTTGCGCGTACCCAAACAATAAGACTCATCGGGTTCTTTCCTTGCGCCCAATTCCTTCATTCCGATCGTAGTACTCCCCCGCGCATAAAAACGAATGTTTTTCATCCGCATATAAATCTCTAACAACTGACTTAAAGTGTTTTTAGGTTCTTCATGCGCCTCAGATAAGGGAGGCATAATTTCCAAACAACCATCCAAATAAGTTAAATGTGCGTCTGTACCTACCAAATCTACATCTAACTTTTCCAGAGTCTCCCATGTGACGTTTGAGAGGAAGACTCCACTTGTAACCGATCCCGCTTTAGAAGTGGCGATAACCATCTGAGTCACCTTTTGCGATCGCTTTTCTATCATACACGACTGCAAAGAGTAGGAGCCATTTGGACGAGATAGACAGTTAAGGATGTCATTGTCTCACTTGACTTGCAAGTTTGAAGGGTTTAACCGAATTCATTAAAGATTTCTCGATCGTAATGTTATCGTCAAACTGGGCTATAATTATTATTTAAGATCGAGCTCGTTCAAAATTATGTAAAACAGTAGAAAGCGTTGATGATCTCATCGATTCAAATGCAAGCTGTCATAGAAGTACCTTATTATGAGGGTGACTTTCTTTGCCCTTGGGAAACTCCAGAATTTATACCCTTTTCAAAGATCCGTTTATGTGCAGAAATGGGCTATCCTCAAATTGGGTTAGTCTTTGCACAACTGGCTCAATACAACCGAATAGAACTAACAGCGGACAGACAAACTGTTTTGAGGCAAATCCTGAAAGCGAAGAGTTTAGTTTTACCAGGTGGAATACAGGTTGTCTGCCAGAAGCGGGGTACTATTTCCCCAAGCTGTTGTTGTGGACTTGAAAGCTGGCGCGAATGGATAGATGTATTGAAAACAGGTACGTCGCCTTGGTTGGGACACGATCCGAGTCCGTGGATTGAGATAACGGGTGATGTAGTTCGTGTTTGGTCAGATGGTGGCATAATGCAAGTCAACGATGCCTTTTACATTGATATTTCACGTACTCACTTTGAGGAATTACTGAGACTTGTAAAAAGAGATCTTGAGGGGTTTCTGTTTTGTATTGAAAGTTGGGCGCGAGAAATCGGATTTGTAGAGTCTAAGGAATTAGTTCATAAATTTGATGAGTGCTTTAGTATTATGAAAAATAAAGATTTTAGAGGTCAGTTGCTATAGAAATGGCTTGATAGATAGTGTACTTTTCATTCATGCAAATCATCACTTATAAAAAATGGATATTTTACGCTGAAACCCGGTTTATTAAAAAAACCGGGTTTATTGCCAATTCAAAACAAACCCGGTTTCTCACCCTAACGGCAAAACTTTTCCACACAACCGACAAATATTTCCACTCCCATCGCCAATGCTGTTTCATCAAAATCAAAGCGGGGATGATGATGCGGATAAGCTAAATTCAGATTGGGATTGGCAGAACCTAAAAAGAAATAACAACCCGGTACTGCTTGCAGAAAGAATGACATATCTTCCGCACCCATTGTTTGACAATTTGGCACCACACCCAAAGGTGTTTCTACTACCTCTAAGGCGACCGATCGCACTAACTCAGCCATTCGAGGATCGTTAATCGTAGCTGGATATTGCCGCCAATAACCAAAATCGTACTTCGCACCGTGACTTTGGCAAACTCCGGCAATAATTTGTTCGATTCGTTTTGGTAAAAACTCTCCCAAAGTTGGGTTAAAATATCGTACCGTACCACCTATTCTCGCCGTATCTGCTATCACGTTAATTGCAGTTCCGGCATGAAATTCTCCCACTGTTACTACCGCCGACTCGATCGGATCGACATTGCGCGATACGATCGTCTGCAACGCATTCACGATTTGGCTGGCGACAACGATCGAATCGATCGTCTGATGCGGTATCGCACCATGTCCGCCTTTACCCATAATCGTACATCGAAAACCTTCCGTCGCCGCCATCAACGCGCCACTGCGAACGCCCACCGTACCGACAGCTAACTGGTTCCACAAGTGAAGGCCAATTATAGCATTAACATCTGGATTTGTCAATACTCCCGCTTCGATCATCGGTTTTGCGCCCCCCGGCCCTTCTTCTGCGGGTTGGAAGATAATTTTTACAGTACCGGCGAAGTCATCGCGATGTTGAGAAAGATAATAAGCTGTTCCCAGTGCGATCGCCGTATGTCCGTCGTGACCGCAGGCGTGCATGACCCCATCGTGCTGGGATTTGTAGGGTACATCGTTCTCTTCCTGAATTGGCAAAGCATCCATATCTGCCCGAATTGCCAGCACCGGCCCGGGTTGACGCCCCGCAATTGTCGCCACAATACCTGTTTGGGCGACTCCAGTTTGGCGATCGATTCCCCATTCCTGTAGCTTCTTAGCAACAAATTCAGAAGTCAACTTCTCCCGGAAACCGAGTTCGGGGCGTTGATGGAGGTTTCTGCGCCATTCTACAAGGCTATTTTGCAATCCGCGAATTTCTAACCGGATGCGGGATAAGTCTACGGAAGGAGAACTCAGGTAAGTGGAAATCATTGTTCGAGCTTGACAGGTGCGATCGCTTCAAGGATACTAGATTTTTGCGCTCAAATTATTCTTTCCTCAACTAATTAAAATTGCAACCGCACAAACTCTCGTCTGCGTAGGCGGGCGAGAGTTTGTCTAGCCACAGACTTTAGTCTGTCGGCGCTGTTGGCACACTTCTCCCCAATATCTGCCACAATTTCGCTCCTCCAAACACCCCGAAAGCTGCCAACAAAACAACTGTAAAAATCGGTAAAATTATCCCCAAAACTGACAAAATAATCGAAGTTGCCAACTCAACTGTTGCCAACAATGGATTGGCAACTCCCCCAGTCGTTCCCGTTGAAACAAAGCGGGTAATATTTGTTAACACTTCCACAATTCCCGCCGAACCACCGCCTGCGATTATCGCAACAGTCCATTGTAGCAACGGATCTACATGAGAAAAGAAAGAGGCGGTGATAGTAGTGCCAGTGGCGATCGCAATCGGTGTAGCCAGCAAATCCAATACGTGATCTACCCAGGGAATATAATATCCCAAAACTTCGATTCCAGTGGCGATCGCAAACGCTGTCAGCGCCTCATAAGTGCCAATCCACTCAAAGCCTGGGGATAGGGTCAAATGCCCGGAAAGTGCGGCCATACTCATCACCAAAGGCGGTACAAATACGCGAAATCCGCACGCTGCACTCAAACTAATGCCAATGCAAATTCCTAACAAAATATCCATACGCTTTTTTACCTTTACCCCCTATTCTTAACCTTGCCTAATTGCCAGGTCGCTCTACATCCAACCGCCGACATAGTTAGATCGATTACTGAGTACTGAGTAAAGAGTAATTACGAGTCTGTACCTATTAATTTAATCCCAACGAAAGAGTAAAAATTAATACTAAATTGCTAAAACCTTTAGCAGTAATAAAGAGGATATCACCTATGACTGATCGGCAAAATCCTGTATTGCCAGAAGATCCCAGAGAAGCGGAACCTGGAAGGGGTGCGCCCGGTAACAACCACTATGGAGTACAATTGTCGGAAAATGTATTGGGGTTGACATACTCACCGTCCTTTCATGAGCGGTGATTCTTTACGCTTCATTGGGTCGTGCTACCTTTCGTAGTCTTACCGTCCCTCGACGTACATTTAAGGTCGTGCCGATGCCCCGTGCCGACCATTTCTATAATTTTCGAGGCATTCTCATCTCTATCATGTTCATAAGTTCGGGACTTACGCAGCCAGTTTGAAAAAACACTATATTTAGTAGTGTCAATTCATGAATTGACACTACATTTAGATGTTTTGCGTAAGTCCTAAAGTTTTGACGATCGCCACAACAACCCCAGAGCCCAAATTGGGTTATTCTAGCAACTGCGCTTCCATATTAATCTGATATTCAAGTAATTTAAAATTTGTGATATCGTGAACGGTAATCAAACAACCATCTCCAAATTTTACAGCCATCAAGCGATACCATATCTGAAGGTTATCCTTTTTCCAATAAAATTCTCGCTCGCTCGCTTCTCGCGTCTCAACTACTTTTACAAGTGAATCAAACAGGGTGGGAGTAAGTTGATTGAGCAATTTTTTCAGGGTATACTTCTCCATGAGATCTGCTCGTTGTTGACCAAATAACTTAGCAAAGACGGGATTCACCACCAAACACCGAAAATCTTTAATTTCTTCAGTTATCGGATCTCTTACCGCTTCCCAAGCGGCAATACCATCTTGAGAACTATTTAATAACCTGGCAAGTAAAGCGCGAGATTGGTAGAGAATTTCTACGGTTTGTTGATGTTGTTGAATTTGTTCTCTCAACTCGCGTTTTTGTTCTTGGATAGTCAGTTGATTTTGAATCCTGGCTATAACTTCTTCTGGTTGGAAAGGTTTGATGATATAATCAACTCCGCCGATTTTAAAAGCTTTTACTTTATCGATAACTTCGTCTAGCGCACTTAAGAAAATTATCGGAATTTCTGAGGTAGCTTCATCGGCTTTTAGGGCTTGGCAAACTTTATATCCATCCATTTCTGGCATTTTTATATCCAGTAAAATGATATCTGGTGGGTTATTGCCGATCGATCTTAATGCCATCTGACCGTTGGCGACACTGCGAACTTTATAACCGCGTTTGGTTAATACGTATGTTAAAAAACGCAGGTTTTCGGTGAGGTCGTCAACAATTAAGATATTGCCTTTGGAGTCAGAACTTTCATCAGTGTGGTTTTCGGCTATTTCTTCTTCCAGGGAACGGGGTGTGGTCGAAAGCGTTTCTATTACCAACCGAAGGTTATTTTTGGTGATTTTTTCCCTGAAAACGTCTGAAAGGCGCTGCCATAACAGGGAGGCCAAATCTTTAATATAACCGATGCTGAGATATAAGCTTTCGGCAACTGTGGTGTAAGTTTCGTTGTCCCAAGCAGCTTTGAGAATTTTTTTTTCTGGGAGAGTGAGTTGTTTCCCTGTTTTGGATTTTAGGGTAGCTTCTATAAGTTGCAGTGCTTCTTCGCTTGTCATGGTTGACTTAGTATTTTTTTTGCAGAGTATTTGCATATTGTCAATCAACTCAATTTGTTATCAATAGGCTGGCATCGTTGAAGTTCATCAGTTGCGCGATCGCACCCTGCTCCCAGCCAGCAAGTAAACTTTATGGATGCTTACCTGCAATAGCTCAGTAAAAACACTGTATTCAGTTTCCACTACCTAACCGGATTGCACCACTCAAGTTTTGCAATTTAAGATCTCAAGTTAAAATTCGTGGTTATTAAGGAATTAAACGCCCGATTAGCTTATGTTTTGGGCTTTTTCATGTTTTCTCGTCGATCGCGGCAAACTTGCTTAACTTGATAAAAGTTCTCTTATCTTGCGAAGAGAGTTCCTTAAGTTGATAATTTGACAGCCTTAACACCAAGATGGCTCTCCCGTATGTGTGGGGGCATTTGGGAATTGAATAATTTTTACTTATGTTCATAAGTACGGCAGAATCGCCAAGATAAGCAAGGTTCTGCTTTCTCAGGTCTAAGCTGCGGCTTGCCTAATCCCGCTTCTGAAATTAAAACAGTAAATCTAGGCAAGTTTAAGAAGCGGTAGTTTATTACTTATATCAGTATAATTACGGTTGTGTTTGAGCGCGTGATTTGCATTTGCCAAGGGAGGCAACGATCCGACTTATCTGACTTTACAGATCCGACTTTTCCGACTGACAGGGGTAGGGGAGACGAATCATGATAGAGACACCAAAGAGCTAAAGCGATCGTGCTTATCAAACGCAGATTGCTTTTAAGTACAATTCTTGGCCGGACACTAATAGGCATAAAACTAGATTTTCAAGCATCTACCATGTCACATCAGAGCTATCTCGCCTTAGATATAATGTCAATTTTTTGGCAGCAATGGCAACAGTATCGAGATTATCTTTATCGTTGCTGCATTAAGTGGATGGGTGGAAACCCAACAGATGCGGAAGATGCGCTCAGTCGGGCAATGCTGAAAGCTTGGGATAAGGCGCAAAAGTATGCGGGGTAAATTGCTAATTTTAAAGCTTGGCTGACCACTTTTGTCTAAAGTCAAATAGTTAGGCTGTGCAATTTTATTGAAAGTAAGAAAAAATGGATTGAATCACAATGTCTAGCGAAGCTGCCTTTTTTGACCGAAAGCCTGATGTTGAGGTGTTTGGCATTGTAGAAGCACCGCTACATCAAGTTTGGGGGTTGTTTAGACCGTTTGGAAAACAGAACCTAGAATGGTGGAAAATCTACGAAACGATGGAGATTTTGCCCCCTGGAAATGATCGAGTAGGTTGTATCAGACGGTTCAAACTCATTGCTCAAAATACGACATTTGATGAATTGCTTGTAGCGAGGGATGATGAAAAGTTCTCGGAACGATATGACTTCGTACAAGTAAAACCCCCAATTCCAGGTTTGAAAGCTGTATCTACTTTTGTAGAGTTTAGCTCATTAATCGATCCGATAACTCGCCAAGAAAATTTTACAAAAGTCCGGTGGTATTCCTACACCGATGCCTCCCCATTTAATGTAAAACAAGCGCTGATGACGATGCAACACAAGGCATACACTGGCGCAATTCAGTATTTGAATAAAGCGTTTAATCAAAGAGGAGAATCTGACACTATGAACTTACCTCAAAATATCGAAGCAGAGAGCCAGCAAAGAGCGCTCGAATTGATGGATAAATTTAAAAAGATTGCCACGCAGATACTTGATGATGTTGTAAGAGATCGGCCAGAAATCTGGGAGTATCAGAAATATCAAAACATACCGGGGGTCTCGGCGGGTATCGATTTGACCAAACTTCCTCGTGCTGTCAAGGGACTCCCCGGATCGGAAGCGTTAGATCCCGAAAGAAGCGGTATGTTTTTTAAACGGCTCAATGAGGTTATCTACACGGAAATTGGGATAAAGAAGCGTTTGGCTCAATCGGGGGATATTTACGAGGCCGTACAAGGTGGATATATCGGAAAAACGGAACATATTGTCGAGAATTGGTTTAAGGATCGAGAATACGCCCGTCATTTTTTAAACGGATTGAATCCGATGGTCATCAAGGTGGTCAAAGCGATTGAGGAAGTTCCCGAAAATATGCGTGGTCTGATGTATAAAGATAGCTCGCTCATGGATTTAATACGGGAAAAATGCCTGTTGATAGTCGATCTTCCTGAGCTAAAAAATGTTAAGCCCTATCTAGATATGCAGACGTATCCCGGTACCGCGCTAATCGTGCAAGACTGGGAAGGCGGAGAAGCATTCTTGGATATGGTCGGTATCCGATTAAATGATACCCTTCCCGTCTATACACCACAGTCTCCTAAAAATCGCTGGATGCTAGCGAAATTGCACATGAAGAGTGCCGATAACCAAGTTATGCAATTTATCTGGCATCTCGGATTTGGGCATCTCGCTGTCGAACCTTTTTGCGTTGCTTTTCACAACGCTTTCCCATCGGGTATAGACCATCCCATTAAAGATCTTCTCGCCCCTCATTTCAAAGATACGATCGGTATCAACTACGTGGCGCGGCATACCTTGGTTTCCAATGTGATGCCCTTTACCGATAAAACCTTTTCCACCGGAACCGCGCAAGGTTTAGAAATCATGCTCAACGCGTGGCTAAAATGGGATTTCGAGACATCGAGTTTCCCCCGACAGCTGGCCGAACGCGGATTTGACCGCGAACAATCCGATGGTATTCAAGATTATTACTATCGCGAGGATGGTTTCAAGCTGTGGGATATTTTTGGCGAATACACGACCGACTTCGTGAATGCTGCTTATGCCACCGATGACGAAGTGGCGAATGATGCGGTGGTGAAAGGATGGATCGCGGAAATGAGAGATCCAAACAAGGCAGACATTGCTTCATTCCCGGAAACCATTACCAGCAAACAGCAATTAGCCGGTGTTCTGCAAAATATTATCTGGAAAACGAGTGCCGGACACGCCATACTCAATTTTGCCCAGTTCGACTATGGATCGTATATTCCTAACTATCCGATCGCCATGTTAAAGCCGATGCCGGAAGGGGAAAAAGAGATTTCGGACGAGTATGTAAAAGCCGCCTTACCGCACACGCTCGATCGCATTTTGTTCCAGCTTACCTCTGCCTATTTACTGACGGAACCTTCCCGTCAACGTTTCGCGGGTCCTTTAGCGATCGCACCTTTGGCAAAGAGATTCCCTAAAGTACAAGACCGGGCGAATCTTCGCTTCGCCGCGCTTTCGGCGGACATCAAAGTTCGCAATATGAAACTTAAAGATGCGGGTAAACTTCCCTACCCTTATTTAGATCCTGAAAATCTTCCCCCCAGTATTGACATTTAATCGTTAGCGGGGAAGAAGTTAAACTCTACCACCGTTTAAAAGTTCTCGAAACTTTTCTGGGAACTTTTGAAATCAGTCATAGCTGATAGTTAATACCATTTATCAAACCTCATAATAGAGAGGATTGCTCCACAAGCATTGATTCCTATTTATCAGCATCAAGCCAGTTTATCGCTATTTTTTTAAATGGTATAACTATTATCTTTTATTTGGTGATTTTAGGAAATTTTAGGAGACAGTAACAATGCCTTTTAGTTTTAGTTTTTCATCAATACAATTTGAGAATTTAATTGCGGGCAAGCGTCTCTCGCTTACTGCCGATAAATTTACCCCGTTATCTCCCGATAAATTTTGGTCGGCATTTGACGACTATTTAACCCTTCAACAAGCTTTGAGCGGTCACCCGGATGTCATCTTAGAGACGGGAGATAACCAGCCAGCTAATGGCGTGGGCGCGACGATACGGTTCGAGTATGAAAACTCGATTACCCGCGAGACATTAATTATTTACGATCCGCAGAAACGAATTTGGAAAATCAAACTTCCTGAAGCAAATTCTATTTTTAGTTTCTATGAACTTACGATCAGAGTTTACCCGATAAGTGACGTTGGTGAAGGCTCAGAAGTAACGCTCACCCTTGATTTTTCCGTACAGGGAAACAATGCGGAGGAGCGAGCAAAAAATCTACAGTTACTCGCAAATCTCCCCGAATATCAACGGGTTAATGAAATCAATAATTTTATCCTGCAACGAGACGGTTTACGTAGCTCTTTCGAGGTTGATATATATTGTCCAGCCGAAAAGTTATGGGCAATCATCGGTACTTGGGAAGATGTATCTTGGGTACAGCACTCTCTAGATGTCAGAATGCTTCCAGGAGGAGGAAGACGAATTATTTTTCCCCAGAATCAAATTATTGAAGAAAATTTAATCTATGCCGATGATGCTGAGAAAACTTTAGTTTATGAAGTCACTAAAAGTATCATGCCTGTCATCCTATATCAAGGGAGAATTAAGCTTTCCGCCATTGATTATCAATCCACCAACGTACAGTACAACAATGTTTATCTTCCCAAAGAAGGGCTAGATACTCAACAAGTTAAGGCAGGGATGGATAAAAGCTTCAAAGAGCGTTTTGATTGGTTACAAAAACAATTTGATTCCCGCTCTATTTCTAGTTAGTTTATTGGGAAGTAGGCGTTGCATCAATGCGAGATGATACTTCAATTTCCATATCTACACCACCTCCTTTAAGAAAGAAGCCGATCGTGAGTAACATTCCACCCATCCGATTCAAGAGCCGTCTTAACAACTTGATGAAAACGATCCTTAGCCACAACAGACGATTCGATCTAGAGGTGGAATTCAAATCTATCATACCAAGCTGTCAGAGCGATCGCGCTAGCGCTGCTGCTTCCAGCAGATCGCCCCCTTGAAGGTGTATCGCGGTAGCGTTTGAACTTGAGGACACGAAAGGGTTCTCGCGCTTGAGGTCGGTTTTATAAAAGGCATCGAGTTAGGAAAAAAACCGCTTTAACTCGAAAAATTCAGATATTGACCCCGGCAAGCGTCTTAAAGAAGAGCTAGAAAAGATGTTAACTTAAAAACCGACACTTCAGAGAGGACTATGGAGAATACATTCAAAATTCTTAGCCTAGATGGCGGTGGTATCCGTGGAGTTTTATCTGCAACACTTCTCAAGGAAGTAGAAACGATACTAAAAGAAAAGAAGGGACAGGAACTCCATGAATATTTCGACTTGGTTGCCGGCACTTCTACTGGCTCAATTTTGGCGGCAGGGATTGCCTGTCAGATGAATGCCCAGCAAATGATCGAGCTCTACCTGAAAGAGGGAAAAAATATCTTCCTAGATTCGGTACGTCGTCAGCGCAAATGGAGAATCTTAGGTCAATTTTTCGGAAGTCATGTGTTATATCCCCACGCACGCGGAGAGCAGGGATTGGCTAAAGTCTTAGAAAAAGCATTATGTGACTCTCCTGTCGGCAAAAAGTTGGGTAAATCTCCCACAATGGCAGAGATTAAGCAGCACTCCACATCCCAACTGTTGATTCTTGCTTATGACGTTTTATCCCGAAACACAACCTGGTTTGCCAATGATGACCCGAAAGAATGGTACTATCAGACCGACCTCTGGAAAATATGTACTGCCTCGGCTTCAGCACCAACGTTTTTCCCACCTTACCAACTCCCCTATTTCGATGACTTTCTTCCTCACATCGATGGTGGAGTAGCTGCTAATAACCCAGAGTTGGCTGCGATCGCCCATGCTTTATCTATGACGATAGAGGACAAAACCAATCCGAAAATAGAACAAATTGCAGTTCTTTCGATTGGAACGGGTCAAACAACTCGTCCTTATACCTACAATGAGATCAAAAATTGGGGATCTCTGGAGTGGGTAATGAATATCCCAAATATTTTCCTAAATCCTTCTGCGGAAAATTCTGAGTACATTTCTCGTCGTATCTTTATGGGAATATGCAATCAAAATTATCTGCGTTTGGATTTCGATCTCAACAAGCGGTTTGAATCAAAACGAGAACCAGGTAAGCTGCCTAAATTGCTAAAAGAACCTTATAACCAATACATTTTCGACAAGACGGCTGGGAAAGAGAAGAAAGCAATCAGCGAAGAAATTGACAATCCTGAAAATTGTGGAGATCTGATAGAGGCTGCCAAATGTTATCTTGATTGCGGAAAAATAATCAATTATCCGAACAAAGGAAATAATGTTCCAGTTCGAGATGCAATTCAAAATTTTATCGAGTGTCATTAACTGCGATCGCCATCTTTTAGGTTGGGTTTACGTATAGGCGCAAGCTTTTACACAAAGTAAAATAGAACTATATGTTCTATTTTTTACTTGACATAATCTGTTCCCATTGTTGAATTTGATTTGTTGGGTTTCACTTTAGTTCTACCCAACCTACGGCGAGCTTCCTTAACTACATCAGCCATTCTGCACCATCCAAACCAGAAAGCCCAAAATTTGCTCAACTGGTGGTAGCGGATAATCATTCAAGTCAATCGTCACAATTTGCCCTTCCAGTTTGAGAAACCGCCAAACCGTACCGCTCGTCACTGTTCCGTAAATTGTGGAAATCGGCTGCTGCTTCTGTTGATTAAAGCGTTGCGCTGCCACCATTTCCGCTAAACATTGTCCCAGTGCTGGTTTCAAGTCTTCTTTCTTCGCTTCCACCAAAACCACCGCAGGTGCTTTAATATACAATTGCTCTGGAGAGCGACTAATCAGAAAATCGACATACCCCGTCAAATCAACCTCTGGCTGCACGTTGAACTCTTCACCGGAAAAGACGCTAATTTGTCCATGAAGCTGACGTTTAACTTCTAACAAGACGGGATTGATAATACCTTCAGAACGCGCTTTTTCACTACCCACTGCAACTGCCCAAGGTAGGGTTTCTTTCAAGGTATCTTTGAGCAAAGTAGTCGGATTGACTGGGGAAATCTCTGGCAGAAAGCGATCGCCTTCTACAATCGTCAATTGAAAATCATCTACAGCTTTACTCAGAGTAAATTTACTATAAGGCATAAACAGATAAATTCAAACTAAATCCCGGTAATACATTTTCCCCCGATAATTCTGTAGGAAGATTTCGCACTTCTACATCTTCACCTTGGCGATAAATTTCTACTTGTTGCTGTTGGGGGTTAATCAACCATCCCAATTGCACCCCTGCATCCATATATTCTCGCATTTTGGCACGCAACATTTCTAAATCATCGGTTGCTGACCTTAATTCGATCGCAAAATCGGGTGCAATGGGAGGAAATTTCCGTCTTTGTTCCGGGGTTAATGCTAAGTATCTTTCCCGCCTAATCCAAGCGGCATCTGGGGAACGGTCAGCACCATTTGGTAACTTAAATACTGTGGAAGAACTAAAAGTATAACCCAGGTTTGTTTGCCGATTCCAGATGACTAAATCGGCAATCAGGTCAGCTTCTCGATTTCCGCTATCGCCTCCTACTGGTGGCATAATAATTAATTCTCCTCTGCCAGTACGTTCAAAGTTCAAATCGCGGTTATTTTGACATAACTGATAGAACTGTTCGTCACTGAGGTGAACGGTGTCTAAATTTAATGTCAAACCACTCATAACTTTACACCTAGCCTGAATAGTAATGAATATTATATCATATGAAAGGAGGATAAAAACCTAGCACAATATCTTGTTTTGGTACGCCCAAGGCAGCGTTTCTTTCAAGTACCTCTGAAAAGTCCCTCCTTTCTCCCCCTGTTCCCCTGTTACCCTACCATTAGGACTGATGGGTTATTTCTGCCGCGCTACACCACTTCGCTACAGATTATCCTCAAGAGTCCGATAAAAAACTGTATTTTTTTCCCTAGACGGCGTTCGGTCGGCTATAAATATAAAGATAACTATGTGTCGTGCAAAGGGCAATTTTGATGAATGAAGCTTTAATACAGCGCTTTGTCGAGCTGATTTCTACCAACACAGGTTTGCACGTTAGGGAGCAAGATCGGGAAAATTTAGCTAAAATAATAGGGACGCGGCTCAAATTTCTCAGATTATCAACACTGGAGGATTATTATCAGCTTTTACAGCGTCACACGGAGAGCGATGCTGTTGAGGATACGCTACCGCAACGGGAATGGAGAGAACTGACACATCTGTTAACAACAGGAGAGAGTTATTTTTTTCGCGATAAAGGTCAGTTTGCTCTGCTGAGAAACATGATTCTACCGGAATTAATTGCCGCCAAAAACAACGCTGCAAACATCAAAGCAGGTGAAAAGCGATCGCTGCGTATTTGGAGTGCCGGATGTTCGACCGGTGAAGAACCATATTCCTTAGCAATCCTTCTACAGGAGTTGCTGACGGATTTGGATGATTGGAATATATTTATTTTGGGAACCGATCTCAATCAACAAGCAATTGAGAAAGCCAAAGCCGGAATTTATAGCCCTTGGTCTTTTCGCCTGGTAGACACCGATTTACAAATGCGGTATTTCCATCAACGCAAAACTGAATGGCAAGTGGATAAACGTATTGGTACGATGGTAAAGTTTGCTTATGGCAATTTGGTAAAAGATAACTATCCCAGCCTCAATTCCGATATTCACAGTATGGATCTGATTCTGTGTCGAAACGTTTTCGTATATTTTGAATACAATGCTATTTCAGTTGTCTTAAAAAAGTTTTACGATACGCTTGTTCCTAACGGTTATCTCATCACCGGACATACAGAACTTTACGCTCAAGATCTGGGTTGCTTTCAAGTGAAAGTTTTGCCGGAATCGGTATTATATCAACGCAAAGAAAATGTCAATTTTAAGAGCGCAAAATCGGTAGTATATAAAGCTACTATTTCCGAAGTTAATCGCCAGGAATCTCCCAAAGATATAGTTTGGGAACGGCCTAATACCATAGGCAAGAGTTGGCGATCGGCAAGACCGAACATCCACACCGAAAAATCGCTTTTAGAGCAAACACAATTACCTATTTATAATAGCGATAATACAACAACCTTGGCCAAGTCGCCGGAAATCATTGTTACCGATATCCCGAATTCTATCTTGAGGCTGACATCTTCACAAATGCAATCGAATCCTCATAAAATAGAAGAACATGACCTCCTTATGAAGGCAGAAAAACTATTTGACAAAAAAGCTTATGCAGAAGCAATAAGACAAGCAGAACAAATAATTATGTTGCAACCAGCAAATTTTGGAGCTTATTACTTACTGGCTCAAGCTTATGCCAATTTAGGCGAACATAACAAAGCCATATACTATTGCGATCGAGCAACTGAACTCGATCCTTTATCTGTTATACCTTATTACCTTTTGGCACATATTGCTGAAGAAAAAGGAGACATTGAGAAAACCAAAATTTATTTGAAAAGAATTATTTATCTACTGCCATCTTCTATTTCCGCATATTTGGAACTCGGTTTAATTTACAAGAGAGAAGGGAATGCTATCAGGGCACGAAAAATGCTAGCTACAGCTATAGAATTGCTCAAAGATTTACCGCCATCAGCGACAGTCGCACAACAAGATGAGGTAACAGCTGGTGAATTGCTTGCGTATGTGCATAAAGTCTTAAGAGATCCTACATAATAGCCTATTTTCAGAAGAGTGCGGTTTGAGGTAAACTAAAAACAGCTTTACTTTTGGACTAACGATTGTGGACGAATTAGAAAACTTTGCTAAGAATGCTTTTTACCTTTTGATTGGTGGCGTAACGCTCACTGTTGAGAGAAGCGGTCAAATTCTGCAAGAAATCGAACAGCAAGCCCCAATTATAATAGATGAAATGATCCAAGTCGGTGAGGCGAAATTTAATGAGTGGTCTAGCCAGCAACAAAATTATACCTCCAGACCTAGAGAGGAGCTGCGACAAAGGCTTTTTGTTCTTGTCAAGGGAGATTGGGAGTTAGCCGAACGCTTGCTTCAGCAGGCGAGGGACAACAATCCCGGACGTTCGGAAGATTGGTATTGGGAAAAAGTAATTTACGATCTAGAAAGGGATAACCTTTGAGAAGGGAGAGGGAGAGCGAGAGCATTCAAAGCAGAAAGATAAAAATCAGCCTAAAAAAGTGAGGAGATACAGTCGATCGGTCGTAACTTATCAGTCACCGATCTGCCTTGCTTTCTCCAATCCTAAAAATGCCCTTTGCCTGTGTCCTCTCCCACTGTATTTTATAGCGTAATTTTCTAGCAACCAAATTTAGGGGCATCATAAGTTGGGTTGAAGTAAGAAAATTCAACCTATGATTTATTTTAACTGAGATTTTTAGCGAAAAGCAAAAAAGTGTTAGTCCTAGATGGTATAAGGGAATCTTAAATATAGGAAGAGAATACGCTTCCTAATTGCCTTTCGCGCAAAAGTTAAACTATGTTAACAATAGTTGATAAACCTTATTTGATCTTTAGCCTTAATGGTGCGCTCTACGGTGTGGAAGCTGAGTGCGTGCAGGAAATTTTTTCTTTGCCGGAATTGAAGCCGATCGCCGAAGCACCCCCCGACATTGTTGGCGTTGTTAATCTGCGTGGAGATATCCTGCCGATCGTCGATCTCAATCTCCGCTTCGGATATAAGCAGCTAGAATATAACCTGAGCGATAGTGCGATCGTCCTGGAGTGGCAAAAACTTCGGATTGGCATCATTGTCAATCAAGTCCATGAAGTTTGTAATATTCTCCCAGAGGACATCTCAAAAGAGCTTTTCTACAGTCGTGAAGTTACTGCCAAATCTCACAATTTCGTTTCCGGTATTGCCAAAGTAGCAGCAGATATAGTAATGTTGTTAAACACTAAAAATTTGCTCCACTACTCCGAGTTATTTGCAGCTTCAGCCGTACATAAAACTGTAGAATTAGATGGAGATGAAGACAGAGTAGCTACAAATTATCGCCATCAACCTTACATATTCTGTCCGCACGCTACACCAGAAGAAAAAGCCATTTTCCGAGAACGATCGGAAAATTTGATGCGACCTACTGAAAAACAGGATTTCGCCGGATTAATAGCTCTGGCAGTAGTTGGTTTGAATGGCGAATATTTTGGACTGGATTTAAAATTGGTACGCGAATTTACCGAGAGCCGGAAAGTAACACCCGTTCCCTGCTGTCCGCCTCATATTATCGGAAACATGAATTTGCGGGGCGAAATAGTGACGTTAGTTGATATTCGCGGCGTGTTGAATATGCCAATGTTAAACATAGAAATTGTCACTAAAGTGATGGTTATTTGTGTTGATGATTTCGTCGCTGGTGTGATAGTTGATGAAGTGTTTGATGTCGCATATTTGCACCCATCACAACTTTCACCTGTGCCGACAGCAATCCATTCTATCAATAACGAATACCTACAAGGTACAGCTCCGTACCGAGAAAAAATGATGAGTATTTTAGATTTGCAAAAAATTTTTACTAAAGGTGAATTGATTGTAAATGAAGAGGTGTAAACAAACACAAAATTTTACATATTTAAATTGGTGATATTCACAAATACTTCACATTTATAGCTCCAAGTAAAAGATAAATACCAAAGGGTAAATTGAGGGAGACAAAAATATGGTAAATTTGGAAATTAGTAGTAAATTTAGTAATTTGAAACTGCGCTCTCGCATTATTATGGGATATTCTGTTCCCCTATTGCTGTCGATCGGTATAACTGGTTTGGTATATTCAAATATTAAGGAAGTAGATCGGCAAAACAAAAGGCAAATTATAGGCCAAGAAATGGTTAAAAACTCCGATCGGATAGCATTGAGTATAGCTCGAGTACAGCGGTCTGCTAGAAGCTATTTGCTGGAAGCTGACGGGGAAAGCTTGCAAGATTTCGACGACGGCGAGGAGTTGTTTGAGCTAGCTGCCACCTCTCTGGAACAACTGGTAGAAGTTCCAGAACAGAAACAGCGTCTAGCTACAATCGTTGCCTTGGGAAATAAGTCTATTGAATTGAACAGAAACTCGATCGAGCTTGTAAAATCTGGCAGAATCAAAGAAGCGTTGCAAAAATATGCTTCAACAGACCGTCAAAATCTCAATCGTCAGCTAGAAAAAGTGCTGGATGACTTTAACCAAGCAGAGGATTTTATTCAGGGGAAAAAAAATAAAGAATCTGAAGCAGCCCTAAGCTTTCTTAACATGATAGTGGTGTTATGTACATTGATGTCCGCGATCCTAGCAATACCGATCGGTTTTTGGATTGCTTCACGCATCACGGCGGCGATTAATGAGAGCGTTAATGAAATTGCTACCTCATCAACGCAAATTGCCAGCACTGTAGAAGAACAACAACGTACCGCCAATCAGCAAGCATCTGCCGTGCATCAAACTACCACCACAATGGATGAATTAGGTGCGTCTTCGCGTCGATCGGCAGAACAAGCCGAAATGTCGGCAGTAGGCGCAAGGCAAGCACTATCGAAAGCAGAAGAAGGCAGCCAAGCTGTGGTGCAAACCCTTGAAGAAATGGCGATACTTAAAGAAAAAGTAGAAGCGATCGCACAACAAATCTTGCACTTAAGTCAGCATACGAATCAAATAGGCTACATCTCTGGAGTAGTAAGCGACCTCGCCAACCAAACCAATATGCTAGCCTTAAACGCCGCCGTGGAAGCAGTGCGAGCTGGCGAACATGGCAAAGGTTTTGGTGTCGTTGCCAGCGAGATTCGCAAACTGGCAGATGCTAGTAAAAAATCCGCCGATAAGATTAACATTTTAGTTGCTGATATCCAAAGAGCAATTAACTCAACAGTAATGGTAACTTCCGAGGGTACTAAAACTGCTGAAGAAGGAGAATTGATTGTTCAACAAACAGCGGCAGCTTTCACAGGCGTAACTGAAGCCATCAATAACGTCTTTACCAACAGTCAACAAATCTCGCTCAATGCCAAACAGCAAGCAGTAGCAATTCAGCAAGTAGTAGAAGCAATGAACGATCTGAACGCCGCAGCTGTAGAAACAGCTAGCAATATTAATCAAACCAAAGTAGGTATAGAAAAACTCAATGCAGTCGCTCTGAATCTCAAGACAGTCGTATAGCAGTCCGATCGCTTATATTTGTGAGGCGGTTGTTATGTTTGAACCCTCGATACTCATCCCTTGCTTGGTGTATTTTTGGAGTAAAAGTGAAATTGTATAGCTAGTGTGTCAGACGTCAGCCGCCCTTACTCTTAAAGAAGCAGTTTAGCTATTTTGTAAGGATGAACTTTATGTTGTGTACAAGTCGTAAAATTAGCCAATTATTGACGAAATTGCTAAAATAAATCCATAAACTAGCATATTTAAAATTTAGATAAAATTATTGAAAATATGCTGGGTTACCACCCGTCTTTTTAAGCCCACTAAAAAAACAAACGCTTATGTTTAGGAAATGTAAATTGCAAAATAGAATGGTATTGGGATATTCAGTTCCAATTATATTATTTATAGGATTGGCTGGCATAGTATATTTAAGTACAAATAAACTATTGAATGTATTTACGGAAGTGGAAAAAACACAGAAAATAGTTGGTATAGCAAATACTATGACACTTAATCAGAACAGGATGGTGATAGTATTTAGAGGCTATATGTTATCACAAAATCCTCAATTATTAAAAGAATACGAACAAGAATTAAATTTATTTGATCGGGCATCTGCACTTGCAGTGAGTATGGCCGAAAATAACAAGCAACAACAGCGTATCAAAGAAATGGTTCGGATGAAAAACGAATACGAGCGGTATTCGCAAAAAATACTAAACTTAGTAAAGCAAGGCAAGAGAGACGAAGCAATATTAGCCTTCCGAACAGGAGAAGGGCAAAAATTTGTCGATCGTTTTAAAAATCTAAGTACAGAATTTAATAAAACGGAAGAGGAAATTTTAGCGGCCACAACCGCAAAAGCGAAAACTTTGATTAACAATCTCATCGCCGCAGTTGCGATCGGAGCCTTGTTATGTTTAACGTTTTCCCTACTCGCTGCTTATTGGATCTCCGCAGGCATTACTCGTACAGTCGAGCGAGCAACAAGCGCGATCGCCTCTTCCTCAAACCAAATAGCTGCGACCATAGAAGAACAAGAACGCACAGTTTCCCAGCAAGCTGCCTCCGTCAATCAAACCACCACCACAATGGATGAATTGGGTGCATCTTCCCAACAAACCGCAGGACAAGCACAAGCCGTCGCCACCGCCGCACAACAGGCATTAAGCCTTACGGCAACAGGAACCGAAGCAGTGGAAAATACCCTAGAGGAGATGTCGGTGCTGAGAGAGAAAGTAGGTGCGATCGCCAATGAAATTTCCCGTTTAAGCGATCGAACCAATCAAATTGCCAGCATTTCCAGCTTAGTAAGCGACCTCGCCAACCAAACCAATATGCTAGCGCTCAACGCAGCCGTAGAAGCAGTACGAGCTGGCGAACAGGGCAAAGGTTTTGGCGTCGTCGCATCGGAAATTCGCAAACTTGCAGACCAAAGTAAAAAATCCGCCGAAAAAATAAACGCCCTCGTTTCCGATATTCAAAAAGCCATCAATTCCACCGTTATGGTGACAGATGAAGGCACCATGACAGTGGAACAAAGCGTCAAAATCGCACAGAAAACAGCACAATCCTTCGCAGGCGTAACAGAAGCAATTAACAACGTCGTCTTGTGCAGCCAACAAATTTCTCTGAGTTCCAAACAGCAAGCAATTGCCATTGAGCAAGTAGTTGATGCTATGAATGCACTCAATCGCGCAGCTGCCGAAACAGCCAGTGGCATCAGTCAAACTCGCATCGGCACTCAGAAACTAAACGATGCTGCCCAAAGCCTTAAATCAGTTGTTTAATAACTAAGGAATCAAGAAAAATGATGATCGAAGATGAAGAACTACGAGATATTTTTAAAACCGCAAGTGAAGAACATTTGCAGAAACTTGATGATGGTTTGTTGTATTTAGAAAAACATCCAGATGACCAAGCAAAATTAGAAGAGTTACTGCGAGAAGCTCACAGCCTCAAAGGTGATGCTGGGATGTTGGGAGTCAAAGATGTGGCAACTCTATCCCATCAGATAGAGCATATATTAGGGAGTGTGAAACGAGGCGAGACAATCCTCGATCGCACTATTAGCGATCGCATATATCACGGTTTAGATGCCATTCGCCAATTAGTACGCGAAGCAATCACAGGCGAACCCCCACAAGTCAATACCTTTTATGTCTTGGCTCGTATGATGGGATCGGAGGAAAAACAAGAGGGTGAGGGAGCGAGTACGAGAGCGGGAGAGCGGGATAGCGGCAGAACGGCAGAAGGGGAAAGCGCCAGAACGGGAGAACTGGAGAGCTATATCAAGGCAGAGACTGAGAGCGAAACAACTGGAGCGCAAGAAAGCGGATTAACGCCACAAAATGTACATAATCCTTCCCCCGCTCCCCCACTTCCCCACTTCCCCACTCTCCCACTCCCCAATCTCCAATACAGAAAGAACAAAGCTATCGTCAAGATGCTAGCGGGTCCCGTTTTGCGATCGAAAGCGTGCGCGTCGAAACGCGGCATTTAGATTCCTTGATGACCCAAGCAGGTGAACTAACAGTCACCAAAATACGGATCGCTCACCGACTTGCAGATATTGAAGAGCTTGTCAACTTGTGCGAAGAAGGTCTTCGCGAGACAAATATCAACTCCTTTGTTGTGGGAGCAGATACATTAGCAAGCGTTTCGATCCCTACAGGTACGAGTAACGGCAAAAAAACTTCCCCATCTTCCAGATCTTTATATGGAGGAGATCTGGGAGAGAGGGAGAGGAGTAGATGGACAGAAGAAAAATTTCCCTCTCCCTCTGTTTCTCCCTTTTCCCTCTCCCTCTTTACACATTTCCATCATCGCCTCCAACAACGTTTAGAACAGCTCACTTCGTTGGCAAACCGCTTGCGAAACGCGATGTACGAAGACAATGCCAGACTGGAAATTATTGCCGACGAATTATCCGAGGGAATTCGTACCCTGCGCCTCTTACCACTTGCCAACATCTTTAATTTGTTTCCTCGCATGGTACGCGACCTCGCCAAACACGAAAACAAACAAGTCGATCTGGTAATCGAAGGCGCAGAAACGAAAGCAGACAAGCGCATTTTAGAGGAAATAAAAGATCCCTTGATGCACATGATTCGGAATGCGATCGATCACGGGATCGAAACACCAGAAGAACGTCAGCATCAAGGCAAACCTCCTCAAGCCAAAATTCTACTTAAAGCCAAACAAACAGCTACCAACGTTGTTATAGAAGTCGTAGACGACGGCAGAGGATTGGATATCGATAAAATCAAGCAAACAGCAGTAAAACGTGGAGTTTGTCGCCCAGAAGAACTCACCAACATGACAAAAGCGCAAATTCAGTCCCTCATCTTTGAACCGGGTTTTTCCACCCGCACATTTATCACGGAAGTTTCTGGCAGAGGTGTGGGTTTGGATGTGGTACGCACTAACGTCGAGCTGCTCAAAGGAACTATCCAAGTGGAATCCGAACCGGGTAAGGGATGTACCATCAGATTACAATTACCCACAACTTTAGCAACCGCCCACGTACTAATTGTGGCAGTAATGGGGATTAGCTATGCCATCCCGGTAGAATTCGTGCAAATGGCACGCTTTGTCAGGTCAGATGACATCTTTACCATTGAAGGCAGAGACACGATTATCTTAGACAATCAGCCAATTTCTATAGCACGCCTAGCCAATTTACTCGAATTGGGTAATAGGGGATGGGGCGTGGAAAATGGGGCATGGGAAGAGGTAGTAGAGAATAGGGAAAATATTAATTCTTACACTCCCCCACTCTCCGCCTCCCCAATTCCCTGCATCATCCTCAAAGTAGCAGACGAGCGACTGGGACTGCTCGTTGATGCCTTAGTAGATGAGCAAGATGTCATGCTCAAACCCCAAACTCAGCTGCTCAAACGAGTGCGGAATGTTTCTGGTGCTACAATTCTCGGTACTGGTGAAGTCTGCATCGTTTTAAATTGCCAAGATTTGATTAAATCTGTACGTAAGCAAGTTGTATCCGCCACACCCAAATCAACGCCTCAAACACCTACTCGCAAGCAGACGATCCTGCTAGTGGAAGATTCTATCTCTACTCGTACCCAAGAAAAGCGGATCTTGGAAGCAGCTGGCTATCAAGTAGTGACAGCTGTCGATGGATTGGATGGTTTCAATAAGTTGAAGACGAGATCCTTTGACGCTGTAGTGTCTGATGTTCAAATGCCCAATTTGGATGGATTGGGACTCACTGCCAAGATTCGTCAGCATGGAGAATATAGCGAATTGCCAATTATTTTGGTCACATCGCTAGCTAGCGACGAAGATAAAAGAAGAGGAGCTGAAGCAGGTGCTAATGCTTACATCACTAAAGGTACTTTTAGTCAAGAGGTTCTGATCGATACTTTGAGAAGGCTTGTTTGAATTGCAAATTTTAGATTTCAAATTTCAAATTTAACAGGACTTACCTACTCTGAGGCCAGAAACCCAGTTTCTTTGCGTAAGTGGTATTTAATCAATCTGCAACATACTATGGATAAAAAAATTATCA
Organism: Aerosakkonema sp. BLCC-F183; assembly: GCF_041929145.1. Classification (NCBI taxonomy): domain Bacteria; kingdom Bacillati; phylum Cyanobacteriota; class Cyanophyceae; order Aerosakkonematales; family Aerosakkonemataceae; genus Aerosakkonema; species Aerosakkonema sp. BLCC-F183. The sequence goes on from NZ_JBHFNU010000062.1 coordinate 62,562, forward strand.
AAATTTTAATAGTTGAGGACTCACCAGTTGTAACGCTCATCCTCAAACGAATTTTTACTTCATCACCGGAAATGGAGGTGGTGGGAACTGCTCAAAATGGCTTAGAGGCATTAGAACTGATTCCCAAAGTTCAGCCAGATGTAATCTGTACTGACCTGCACATGGCGCGAATGAATGGCCTAGAATTTACTCTGGAAGTGATGAGCAAATATCCGCGCCCCATTTTGGTAATCAGTGCCTCAGTTCAGCCAGAAGATACTTACAATGTGTTTCAGTTGCTCGATGCTGGAGCGGTAGATGTTTTTCCCAAACCACGCGCTCAATCTATTCAAGATTATGAGATGCTCAAGCAAGAGTTGATCGCTAAAATTAAAGTTTTGTCGGGTGTGGCAGTTTTTACTTTGCATCGGCGGTCTAAAGTTGTGGGGTTGCAGATCGCTGGGGGAGCGGGGGAGCAGGGGAGCAGGGGAGCGGGGGAGCGGGGGAGCGGGGGAGCGGGGGAGCAGGGGAGCGGGGGAGCAGGGGAGCGGGGGAGCGGGGAAAAACACGATCGATCGCATTTTTTAACTCAAAGCTCATTCCGCAAAACGGAAAACTCTTCCCATACTTCATCTGTAATTTCCCATTCAAAATATCAGGTAATCGCGATCGGCGCTTCTACCGGTGGGCCGCAAGCTTTGCACACTATTCTTGGCCATCTGCCGAGTAATTTATCAGTACCGGTGATTTGCGTACAGCATATCAGCGAAGGATTTTTACAGGGATTGGTAGATTGGTTGGCGTCGGAATGCAAACTGCCTGTCAAAATTGCGACAATGGGCGACCTTCCCCAACCCGGTACGGTCTATTTTCCGCCGGAAAAGCGACATTTAGAATTAAATTCTCAAGGCAAGTTTGTTTATTCCGCATCTCCACCCCAATCAGGTCATCGCCCTTCGGTAACGGTAACATTTAAGTCTGTGGCTCATTTTTACGGTCGATCGGCTGTGGGTGTTTTGTTGACAGGTATGGGGAGCGATGGTGCGGACGGTATGCTGGCGATATCCCAAGCTGGTGGTATGACGATCGCACAAAATGAGGCAAGCTGCGTCGTTTTCGGAATGCCCAAAGAAGCGATCGCCCTTGGTGGGGCCCAACATATTCTGCCGATCGGCGAAATCGCCCCCTTCCTCCTCAACAGAGTCTGGGGACTGGGGCGTCGGGGCTAGAAAGTCAAAAGTCAAAAGTCAAAAGTCAAAAGTCAAAAGTCAAAAGTCAAAAGTCAAAATTAAGAATTTCCTCCCGCTATCTCGTTCTCCCGCTCCCCTGCTCCCCCACTTCGCCCAGCCCCTAAACTTTAAGCTCGATCGACTTGGCGACGGCGGACGTGATAGGTCGGGAAAGTGCCGTAACCTTTAGCCCAAGGCGTTTGTCCCACATAATCGCAAGTTAATTCGCAAACCTCGTCGCAGGAGGCAATAGCTGCAAATGCTTGACTGGCATATACTTTCCCTGGTGGCGTAATTGGCTCGATCCTGGCTGTGTGGCTGACATGGGTGCCAATGTAATTTATTTTTCCGGTAATCGGATCGATGTGTCGGTATACAGGGCCAGCGTGTAAGGCAATTCGCAAATTGAGACCTTCCGGTAACCCTTTTTCTGTCCAGTTTGTACTTTGAACAAAATCGCACAGATCCAGAGCAAATAAACCTGCATCTCGGACATTCGAGAATACAAAATAGAGAGCGTCTCCCCAAGTATTTTTCGCGATCGGTCCATAAGCAGACTGAGCGCTCATCTCGGCAACACCTCCTAAGAAATGTTGCACAAATGGAAAGATTTGATCTTCTGTGAGATGAGAATAGTGGACTACATCGGCGAACAATAGCGCCTTAATCTGCCGACCGCACTCTTTATTGGTTAGTTCTCGGTTATTAGCTAGTGACTCATCGTTGATAAATGATGACTCTTGAGTATCGACAAATAATTGGAGAATCGATTCCAAATCAATGACTTCTACGTCGTAACCCCAGCTTTGCCAATGCTCGATCGCACTAGCAGTACCGCCTGGGCCACCGGGTTGGCCGTTCCAAACCGCCAGGGGTACAAGTTCTGTTTCCAGTTGTTCTGCCCGCATTTTAGCTAACCCGTGTAGCAAACGATTTGCGTATTCGTACAAAACATTAGTTTCTTGCAACTTGCGATTGGAAGCGACGATCGTCTCTGTAGCTCGATCGAGTAATTTCTCGAACCGCTCCACCCATTTGCCACCGGGAACGATATCGACGGAATCTTTAATAAACTGCTCTCGATCGTAGGGCAGCACAATATGAATTTCACCCTTTAATTCCAGAATTGCTTCCAAAAATAAGATGTCGGAACCGCAGGCAGCAGAGGCATAACCCAGGCGGGCGTCGAGTTTTTTCAAGCGATCGAGAATCGCTTTATACACAGTTGATTCCAGGTGCGGTGGAAATCTCAGTGTTGTGCGATCGGGTTGGTCGATCATGTGTCCGCTAAACACAACCACGCGAGGAATGTGGAAGCATTGCTTGATGCGTCCTGTATCGCCTTCCAAATACTGCACCAGCATACTTGCATTGCGACGGGTAGAACTTAAATCTCCATATCGCCCCTGCCCTACCTGCGCTGCTTGTCCGTACCAATCCTCAGCTTCTGACCATTTCCGCAAAATCAGCGCCGCTTCTCCTAACGTTGCCAAAAGCCAGTATTCATCGCTACTTCGCTGTGACTGGGGCTTTAGCTTTTGCAAACATTTCTGTCGCACTTCTTCTGCCAGGACTTTAGCGCGTTCTTCATTTCCCATCAACATTGCCATCGTGGCAGCATTGATACCCGGGTAATGACTGCCACTCAACTGATATGCTTGTTCGTATCCTTCGGCAGCTAAACGCAGTTGGCGGTTTTGTTCTTCCGGATCGGTTGCCTGCTTCCAAAGGTCTTTGTGAGTGCGAGCTAAAAGACCGAGGGTTTCTTCATCCCTGTGACCGCATTCTAGCAGCTGCAACAAGATAGAATTTGCTCGTGCAGTTGCGCCGCTACGTGCTAAAGATAAGGCTAGAAGTTGCTGCAAACGCACATCGTTCGGCCAGTGTTTCAGTCCTATTGCCAGCACATCATAAGCCATCAAAGGTTCCCCCAATTGGAGGATTTGGTCGCCCAGCACTCGGTAAATATCGGACGTGCGAGGTTTGAGTCCTATAGTTTGCCGCTGTATTGCCAGCAGCGAAACTAAATTCATTCCGCATGAATCTTGCAGAACTTTCAATACCATATCTAAGTCTTTATCGTCAGTCACGGCGAGATTTTCAGCCCCCGTACCGTTCGCCTCGATGTGATAGCCCAAGGCTAAAAGTGCTTTTAAGACTTGCAAGACGATAATGCGATCGTAATGTTTTTCGGATTCTGGCAAATCCTCATAAGCTACCAATCCGGGATGTTCTTTACGAGTATCGTCTCGTTGCGGCCCATATTGCCAACCATCCGCTAATCGCTGCTGCGCCCAAATCTCGTGAGTATTCTTAGAAAGTATTTCAGTCAGTTTTAGAATTTCTGCCGTGAGTGTTACTTTTGACGTATCTATAGGTGCGGGATTGTAATTTATTTTCTCTGGCTTTTCCATAATTTACGTTAACGCGACTAACTGCACATCGGTATCTGTGCTGTATACACGAAGCATTCCCCTATAAAAAGCTAACTAATGCACCTCAAATCTTATCAACTCTTGATAAGTTAAATAAAGGATGATGCCTAAAAATTATATCACAAATATCCAAATCTCAGTCTATCGATAGAGAGATTTTATTGTTAACGAAACTTATACTTACATTATTAAATGTTGGTCTTTAAGATGAAAACTTTATTAATCAGTCCGATGCGATCGCCGCCCCAACTAACCACTGATGGCAGCCAAAGGACTAGATCCACAACAATCGGACAATCCACGCTCGCTAGACATACTTGCCTTTGCTGTTCAAATGTTTTATTGCGTCACATACGCTTGGGAGGAATTTACTGGCGTTGTAGCTCGTGTTATCAGGAAATGCCAGTTTAGACAGCGATTACAGCGATAGAGATCTGCGGATGGGTGAGCTAATCCAAACGTACTATTCGATACATCCGCTCACACCAGAATAAATTAAAATTGCACCGAGGTTCTCATGAAGGCACTATTGCTCTACCCTCAGTTTCCCCAGTCCTTTTGGTCTTACGATCGCTTCATGGAAATAGCTGGACTCAAGGCAGTGATTCCACCCTTGGGAATCATTACAGTTGCAGCACTCCTACCGAAAGAATGGGAAATTAGATTTTACGATCGCAACGTTAAAGTTGAAACAAAGGCTGATTGGCAGTGGTGTGACCTCGTTATCCTCTCTGCCATGCTAGTCCAGAAGCCAGATTTCCACCATTTGATTCAAAAAGCAGTAAGTTTGGGCAAAAAAGTAGCAGTCGGTGGCCCCTACCCCACCTCTGTCCCCCAAGATGCCCTTCATTCTGGAGCTGATTACCTGATCCTAGATGAAGGAGAAATGACAGTGCCACAGTTTCTAGAAGCACTCGCGCAAGGGAAAGAACAAGGGATATTTCGCTCGATTGAAAAACCCGACGTCACCCAAAGCCCCATGCCCCGTTTTGAGCTACTTCAGCGGGATGCCTACTTGATGATGGCAATTCAATTCTCTCGCGGTTGTCCCTTCAACTGCGAATTTTGCGATATCATTTCTCTCTACGGTCGCAAATCGCGCACCAAAGAACCGAGTCAGGCTTTAGCAGAATTGCAAAACCTTTATGAATTAGGCTGGCGAGGGTCACTCTTCATCGTAGATGACAACTTTATTGGCAATCAGCGCAACGTCAAACGCTTTCTAAAAGAATTAATTCCTTGGATGAAGCAGCACAACTACCCCTTCACCTTCATCACAGAAGCTTCGGTTAATTTAGCAGAAGATGATGAACTGCTAAGTCTAATGAACGAAGCTGGTTTCTATGCTGTTTTCCTCGGAATTGAAACCCCCGATCGAGATAGTTTAAAAGTAACACAAAAACTGCAAAATACTCGTCACCCTCTCATCGAAGCCTGTCGCAAGATCAATGAAGCAGGTATGCTAATCTATGCAGGGTTTATCCTGGGTTTTGATGGAGAACATTCTGGAGCAGGAAAACGGATTGAAGCCTTTGTTGAACAAACTAATATTCCGCAACCAATGCTGGGTATCCTCCAAGCTTTGCCCAACACCGCCCTCTGGAATCGCCTGCAAAAAGAGGAGCGTTTAATACAGGGCATGGGCGCTACTGAGGTCGGAGACCAGAATACCTTGATGAATTTTGTTCCTACTCGCCCCATTGCTGAAATTGCTAAAGAGTATGTGGAAGGCTTCTGGACGCTGTACGAACCCACAAAATATCTCAGACGCTGTTTTCAGCAATGCCTTAATATTAGCTCAAGAGCAGACCGAAAGCAGACTATGCAATTTTCTCCTGGTAAGGGGTTGGGTCTCATTGCCCAGTTAATTTGGCATCAAGGTATCCGCCGGCCTGAAATTCGGGAGCAGTTTTGGCGACAACTATGGACAATTCTACGGAGAAAGCCGCAAGTTCTCAATATGTATTTGGGTTTATGTGCTGCCGGAGAACATTTTTGGGAGTACCGCGCTTTAGCCAGGGAACGGATTAGCGAACAGCTAGGCTACGACCCACTGAAAGTGTCTGTAAAAGCTGAGCCGGAACCAATGCTTGTGAGGTCTTGATTTGACTTATATGTACATAAATTGAAACTTTTACGCGCCTAGAGGTGGCAACGCACCCTACAATTTGTCTCAATTAAATGATGCGATCGGCCTGACTGGTATTTGAATGATAAACTCAGATCCTTTTCCCGGTTCTGACAAACATTCGATCGTACCGCCATGCTTCTCTACGACAATTTTGTAGCTAATCGACAACCCCAGTCCCGTGCCTTTACCGACTGGTTTTGTCGTAAAGAACGGATCGAACAACCGTTTTTTCACTTCTTCTGTCATTCCCGATCCATTATCTTGAATTCGGACGATTACGCTGTCACCTTCAAGCATTTTCGTGGCAATGCAAATCTGCGGATCTTGGATGTGGAATTTCTCCTCTGCCTCTGACAAAGCATCGATCGCATTGGCGAGGACATTCATAAATACCTGATTTAGCTGTCCCGCATAACATTCGATCTTCGGCAGATTACCGTAGTCTTTAATAACTTTAATACTGCGGTTTTTACCGCTGCCTTTCAATCGACTTTCTAAAATCATAAGGGTGTTATCAATTCCCTCGTGAATATCCACAGGCTTCATGTCTGCTTCGTCAAGGCGAGAGAAGTTTCGCAGCGACAAAACAATTTGGTGTATGCGATCGGCACCTATTTTCATTGAAGACAAAAGTTTGGGCAGGTCTTCAGCCAGAAATTCTAAGTCAATCTCTTCAATTTTATCTTGGATTGACTTATCGGGATTGGGATACTTTTCCTGATAGAGATTTAATAATTCCAGCAAATCTTCACTATAATCTTTCGCGTGCATGATATTGCCATTGATAAAATTGACTGGGTTATTAATTTCATGGGCAATTCCTGCTACCATTTGCCCTAAGCTGGACATTTTTTCTTGTTGGACGAGTTGACTTTGAGTGTGCTGTAATTTATGTAAAACTTGCGTCAGTTGTTGAGCTTGTACTTGTGCAGCTAAGGCGCTAGCTCTAGTTTGGGCATAAAATTCGGCTTGATCGATCGCAATCGCTACTTGGTCGCACACCGCTTGCAGCAGTTCTACTTCGCTGTCGCTCCAATAACGAGAACCATTAGAATGACTACAGGCGATCGCACCAAACTGACCGGAATGAGTTTTGAGCGGTATCAACAGTAGCGAAGTAATACCCAAATCGATCGATCTTTCTTGCGTTTCAATATCTAAACTTGATTCCCTCACAGCGTCTATCCGAATTATTTCTAAATTCCGGATTTTGTCAAACAAGGTGTTAATACGTTCTGCCGAAAAATCACCAAGCAGACTGGATAAATTTGAATTTTGGGCTTCGTGAGTGATAGTTATTCTTGGGTTTTGGCAATAGGGAAAGTACCATAAAAAATGACATCTATCGATTTGTAACAAGTCCCTTACTTCAGTTACAGCTATTTCTAAAATACTGTTGAAATCGAGACAATGACGCAGTTGACTTGCCAGCTTAAGCAGCAGAGTTTCGCCGCGATTATGTTGTCTTTCTCGCGCTAAAAATCTCTCCATTGCCAAGCCTATATTATTGGCAATCCAACCTAATACTATATCCTCTATTTCTGTGAAATATTCTCTGCCAAAAAGTATGATTACTCCCACCAGATTATTTTTCACAACGAGAGTATATAAGCGGCTGCTAAAAGGTGTATTTCTGAAGTTACAAGGTATTAATCGAGCTTTGAGATTTTCTAAGTAATCCTCTTGGCAAAAAATCGTCTTGGGCAAGCTGGCTGTATAAAGATATTTTCCCCCAAACGCCACCCTTGTCAGGGTATTGCTTTTTTGGTCAAAAGTCCAAATACATACATTAGTTTTGTTCAGATAATGGGCGATCGTCTCCGAGCAAATTTGGAGAACTTCTGATAAACTTCCACCCTTTGACAAAGTGGCGGCGACTTCTGCTCCCAATGTGATTAGGTGTGTTGGTGCGGCTTGTATGTGGCATTCTCGCTGAGGGTGCATTAAGCATTTCCCTGCTGCCTTTGGGTAACGCTGCCGCGACAGTTTTGTTTTTTTTGTTTTGCTTGTCAATAAGTTTCTCATTATTAAATTTTTCTCCTCTGGGGTCTTGGTAGTTGCGGGATTTGGGGTGTCAGGTATTTTAAACCGCCCCAAACCCCTGTTTTGTACTGAGGTGAGTCTATCTACTACAAACAAAAACACAAATTATGTATTTTTGTAACCAAAGATAAGGTTACCAATGTAGAGTTTTCGTAAAAAAAATTAACTTTTTTATGGAAATTAACAAATGCTCCAAAAAGTTGTACTTAATTCTGTACTATTTATTATAGGACAGACGCAGTATGTTTATTTAAATCTTGAATGAAGTGTAAAAAAATAATAATACCTGTTTCTATATGGCTTCTCTCCCGATGCGTTACACCTGAGCGGGGCAACTAAGGAAGATCGCGTAGAAACTTTATAAAATCCGTAATTAAACGGTGATCGTGGCTCGGCAAATTTGGCAAATTTAAATAAGAGGAGGGAAATTTTCTCGTAGAAATATGCAAACCTTTTTTGACTGCCAGCAGATTTGTTCCTCAGAGAGATTGCGATGTTTGGAAACCAAGGTTCGCACGGCTGCATTTGCTATTCATCGTCCCGGGCGTTCTAGCTTATGGCTCGATCGGCTTCACCCAGCTTTAGTGTACCCAGCGCAGACCAAATTTGCATACCCCTGGATGTTTCCGAGCTTGAAAATATATATCTGTGCTGGCGGGGCAACCGATCTGATGGAAATTGAGATGCCAAAGCATCCTACCGATTCGGTGTGCGGGTCGATCGAACTGATTACTGCCTGAAGTTAAGCATATACATATGTAAAGCTCTAGTTCGGCAAGTGCAGTCTCTAGCAACACACAGCTAGAAGACAAGAAAGAATTTCCCCAAGGAATTAAAATTGAAAAAAGGAACTGGGCGACCGGGCAGAAGGAAAGATAAAAAATTTTCATCCATTGTGGTGTACGCATTTCGATTTTTATGTGCGTAATCCAACGATCGTAAAAGAGGAAGCTGTAATGAAAGAGATTTTAGTTGTGGATGACTCAGCAACAATGCGACGGATGGTAATGGCATCGCTGCGAGATTTAAAAAATGTAAATTTTAAAGAAGCAAACAACGGTTTGGAAGCGATCGAACAGCTGGTAATCGCACCAGTCGATTTGATGATTCTAGATCTGAATATGCCGGATATGCACGGATTGGAAGTCTTGCAGTTTGTCCGCTCTCATCAAAGCTACAGTTCCATTCCCATTATCGTGTTGACGACGAGAGGCGACGAATCCAGTCGTAATAACGCTCTTGCAGCTGGCGCGTCCCGTTATCTGACAAAACCGTTTGAACCTCGCTCGCTTGCGCTGGCGGCACAAGAGTTATTAAATCAGAATCTCTGCCAGTTGTGAGTTGCCTGGTGTTAATTGTTAATTTTTTGGGACGAGCGCTGGTAATTAACCGATCGCTATATAACTTTGACTGATGACTCGATCGATAGCAAATGACGAATTTATTTAGCAGCTTTCTAGACGATTATTTTGCCGAATGCGACGAACACCTAATGGCTATTCGGCAAAATTTACTCTTCGTCGAACCCTATGTAAATCAGCCGCTACTTTCGCGTTCGATACTCGATAAACTTTTTGGCAGCTTTCATTCCATCAAAGGCTTGTCGGGGATGGTGGGGGTGAATGAGGCAGAACAACTAGCCCACGAAATGGAAAGTTATCTGCGAGCTTTACGCGACAACAAAGTTGTGCTAATAACCGAAGGGCTTGACGCTCTGCTCAGCGGTACGAAAATATTGGAGGAGGTAATTACCGCTTACCGGATCCAAAATCCTGCCCCGGATATTGTACCGATCTGCGATCGCTTTAGGACTATCTTTACCAAACCAGAAGCACAAGAACAGGAACAGTCAGGATTACAGGAAAAAGTAGAATTAAATTTGTCCGGACAGTCAACTCCCACAGTTCCCGATACTCAACCGAAAACTCTAAAATCGCTGAAACTTAAGCCAGAAGAAAGTATACAGCTTGCAGCTGCTCTGGAAGAAGGGAATCGAGCTTGGCAATTTGAATTTTTGCCGGGAACGGAAAAAGCAGCTCGCGGTATTAATGTCAACACAGTTCGCCAGCGCTTGCAATCGATCGGCGAATTAATTCACGCTGAGCCAATAGCTCTAGAAAATGGTGGCATTGCCTTTGATTTTATTGTTGTCAGCCACGCTGACACCGATACCTTTGCGGACTGGGAAAAAGACGGTATTACCTATTTGCCCTACTCGCAACAGGAAATCAAAAGTCAAACGTCAAACGTCAAAAGTCAAAATGAAGAGTGGGAGAGCGGCATAACCCCGGAACCCCAGCACCCCAGAAAAGCAGAAAATCTAGATCGTCTTTCCCCTACTCCCCCACTCGTCCCCTCCCCCACAGCCCTTTTCACAGTAGCACCATCGAACGTAGTGCGTGTAGACTTGGCGAGATTGGATGAATTGATGCAGATGGTAGGCGAATTGGTGATTACTCGTTCTCGCCTAGAGGATAACCTCAACAACCTCAAACCGATTTTGCCAGCATCTCATTTACGCACCTTGCGGGAAACAAACCTTACCTTGGAACGGCAGTTGCGGGATTTGCGGGAAGGTGTAATGCGAGTGCGTATGGTACCGATCGGAGAAATTTTTGTGCGGATGCAGTTTGCGATTCGCGATTTGGTGAAACAAACTCAAAAGCAGGTGGTACTGGAAGTGAGCGGAGAAACAACTGAAATTGATAAATTTATAGTAGAGCGGATGATAAACCCGCTGTTGCATTTAGTGCGTAACGCTGTCAGTCACGGTTTGGAAGAGCAACAAGAACGGGTGCGTTGCGGTAAATCGCCACAAGGAAAGATTGCCCTTCGCGCTGCAACTGTTGGGGAAATGGTCACGATCGAAATTGAGGACGATGGTCGGGGCGTTGATGTGGAAGCCGTAACTTCCAGTGCCAGAGAGCAAGGGTCTCTAGGTGCGGATACGACGCTCTCTAGCGAAACTCTACTCGATCTGATTTGTTCCAGCGGTTTTTCCACTCGTAAAGAAGCAGATTTAACAAGTGGGCGCGGTGTGGGGATGACGATTGTCAAAAATACCGTCACAGAATTGGGTGGTTTTCTCTCACTGGATACCCAGGTGGGACGAGGTACCCGCTTTATAATTCAACTGCCCCTGACTTTGGCGATCGCAGATGCTTTAATTGTCTCCGTCAGCGGACAAACTTTTGCCATTCCCCTGTCATCCGTGCATGAAATAACTCAAGTGCCCTCAGCAGATGTCACTTTATATCCGACATTTGCAAATGCCTCAGTTCTAGGTGGCGAGTGGGGCGATAAATTTTTTAAGCCGCTGCGGGAGTCGAAATGGGAAAATAATGAAATGATCGCTCACCGAGGCACTGTTTTGCCTCTGCTTCGTCTGGCTCGCATTTTTAACTTAGAAAACGAGATCCCAAGCTCAGATGCAGAGGACAATCTTTACCCCACACTCAAAAAAGAACTGAACACTCAAACAAACATTCCCCAGTCAATCAATTCCCAGTCACTGTTAAATTTGATTGTGGTTGGCAACGGATTTAGTGCAGCGGCGATCGTTGTCGATCGCATTTTAGGACAACGAGAAATAGTGGTGCGACCGCTCACAGATCCCCTCGTTCAAGTTAGGGGTATCGCTGGAGCCACCGAACTCGGTGATGGATACCCAGTCTTAATTCTCGATATTATAGCTTTAACTCGCGCCGCCAGAATAAAAAATTAAAAGTCCAAAGAAAGGGCGTCGGGAAGAGGGGGAGAGCGGGAGAACGGGATAATAGGAGAAAGGAGAACTGAAGAATCAGGAGAACAGCAAAAAATATCTATAATGTTTCCCCCACTTTTCCACACCCCTTCCTAGCTCCGAGTAAATACTAATGAATGATGTGCAATCCCTCAATTAGCCAATTAACCAATTAACCAATTAGCCAATTAGCTTATGAGCAATGAACCTTTTATAATTTTTGAACTTGTGGGCACAAAATATGCTATTTCCTCTCAAATGGTACAGCGTATGGAGATGATCGAACAGATTACCCCAGTACCAAACTCGCCCTCCTTTGTAGAAGGCGTAGTTTTCTCTCGCGGTCAAGTAATTCCCGCCATAAATTTGCGGGTAAGGTTCGGCTTTGAAAAAATTCGCTATGATATCCGCACGCGCCTAATTGTGATTAAGGCAAACGATCGAACTGTGGGTTTAATAGCTGACTCCGCTCGCGAATTTGTGGAGATTCCTGCTGATGCTACCCAGCCGCCGCCAGAGGCTATTTGTGGACTCAGCGGCAAATATTTGACAGGTATCGCTATTTTAGGAGAAAAATTAGTGCTAATCCTCAATTGCGAAGAAGTATTAAAATTCTCAAATAATAGTTTAGCAGCGTTCGGTAATACCTAATGCCAATCAAAAATAAACAACAATAAAAAGGAAAAGGCAATGGCAAAAAAGTTCCAGAATAAGGGTAAATCGCGTGATGGACATCATCTAAATACCGATCCATTTGGCAAAGCGATAAATAAGGCCGCACCAAATGGCAGATATTTGGAAATTAACCGCATTCGCAGCCACACAGAACAGGCGGGGCAAAATGTCAAAGAAATCTGGCGGTTAGGAGAGGAAATATCGCAAAACGCAGAAACGCAGGTGCGATCGATCTTGGAAACCGTCAATGGCGCTAACGAAATGGCAGTTACGCTCAAAGAAACAGCGGCACAAGCTACTTCAGTTGCCAATTCTACAGAAGAACTCGCCTCATCGATCAACGAAATGGCAGCTTCTATAGAGCAAGTTACTGCCAGTACAGTTAACATGGCGGTAGCAGTTAATCAAACTGCTACCTCGATCCAAGAAACGACCTCTTCTATCAAAAGCGTCGCCGAAACGGCACAAGAAATGGCGACATCTGCCACCCAAGTCACCAGCTCGATGACAGAAATTTCCGCTTCGATCAAAACCGTCAGCAGAGATACCGATGCGCTTTCCGTAGCCGTTAGCGAAACTGCCGCATCAATAGAAGAAATCACTCGTTCTATTCAAAGTGTCGCCTCTAATGCAGACGAATTGAACAGTGCAGCGGAAAAAACCACCGCTGCCATCAACGAAATGGCAGCTTCTATAGAGCAAGTATCGTCAACAACAGAAAACTTATCGGCAACAGTAGAAGGCGTATCCACTTCGATCGAGGAAATGGCGCGTTCCATACAGGGAGTTGCCCAAAACGCCGCCCAAATTACCGATGCAGCTACCAGCGCCGCTGCTAGCGCCACTCAACTGGATCGTTCGATTCGATCGGTAACAAAGCTGACCAAACAAGCAGAAGAAATCACCAATCGAGTCGCTAAAGATGCGGAAGTTGGCGGTGTGGCAGTGCAAAAATCGATCGAAGGTCTTACCCGCGTCCGCGATTCGATGGCTGAATCTGCCAATGCCATCGGGGAAATGGGCAATAGCACTAACGAAATTGGCAGTATCGTAGATACGATTAATTTAATCGCCGAACGTACCAATTTGCTTTCATTGAACGCATCGATCGAAGCGGCGAGAGCTGGAGATGCGGGACGGGGTTTTGCAGTTGTAGCTCAGGAGATTCGCAACTTAGCAGAACGAGCTGCGGCGGCAACTACCGATATTGCTGCGATCGTTAAATCGCTGCAAAATGCCGTGCAAGAAGTGGTTGCCAAATCCAATGAAGGAATGCGGGTGGCCGATGAAAGCAGCCGCTTAGCTGAAAATGGCGTAACCGGATTAAAAACCATCCTTCAAGGAGTGCAAGAAACTACACAACTGGTGCGTCAAATAGCCCTCGCTTCCGAAGAACAGATGACTGCGGGACAGAACGTAGTAACCGCTATTAATATGACAGTAATGCAATCGAAAGAAGTGGCGATCGCTACCTCCGAACAAGCCAAATCAGTGCAAAACGTAGTTCAGTCTACAACACAAATGCGTAAAAGCGCTCAACAAGTTTCTAAGGCGATGAACGAACAAGGCCGTGCGGCGCGAGAGATCATCAAAGCAGCTCAAAATACAGCCACACTCGCTCAACAAGTACGCAAAGCCACCGCAGAACAAGCTAAAGGCGCAAGTCAAATCCTGCAAGCGGTAGAATCGATGCGACGCGGTGCGGCTACTACATCTCGCGCTCTTGCAGAACAAAGCCGTGGCGGAGAGCAAATTTCTCAAGAAGCCGAACGTTTAGAGCGCTTAATTGCTAATGTCAGTAAGGGGATGAATGAGCAATCTACTGCTACTGTTCAGATTACAACCGCCATCGAAAATATCCGCCGACAATCAGAGCAAACTGCCTTAGCGATGAAGGAACAAACACGCGCAGTTAAAGATATGAATTTGGTCGCACAAAATATTTCTAAACAAGTGGCGGCAATCGTTAGTGCGAATCGCGAACACTCAAATTTTTCAGAGAAAATTGTAAATAAAATGGGTCACGTTCGCACGATCGCAGAACGCAATGCCCAAGTTTTTAAAGAGATTCAGCGTGCTGCGGAGAATTGGCAGGAAGGCATTGTAAATATAACCGCAATTATAGACCGCCTTAGTTAATTGTGAATTGGAAAACGCAATTAAATCAATTTCAAAGATAAAAACTTACCCATCACCTTTTGACCGATGACCGATGACCATTAGTATATTTACAACCGATGCCAATTTGATCGTGCGCTCGTGGGATGATTGGCTTGCCAGCGTTACAGGTTTGTCCGCAGAGAAAGTGTGTGGAGTTTCCCTTGCCAATCTCGTTCCCGATCTAGAAACTCGCGGAATTTTAGCTTATTTCCAGCGGGTGTTGAAAAATGGAAGGGTAGAAACGCTTTCGGGCGCAGTTTACCCCTATTTATTCCAGTGTCCTACCGTAAAGCCCTCACTGCATTTTGAGTTTATGCAGCAACGAGTCACGATCGCTCCTTTACAGGAAAATAGTAATAGTAGAGATTGGAGCAACTTCCCCATATTGTCTGCTATCGGTGTAGTAGTGACGGTGGAAGATGTCACCGCGCAACTCGATCTCCAAAAAGACCTCTCCTTTGAACTTGACAATTCCGACGAATTAGTGCGTCTGCGTGCTGCCCAAGCGCTCGCAACGGCCCAGGTGCTGGAACCAGAGCCAATGCTAGTGAAGGCGCTGGGCGATAGTAGCTGGCGGGTGCGGCGGGCGGCGGTGGATAGTTTAGCCCAGCAAACAGGGGGAACGATCGCAACATCCCTGTTGCGAAGTTTGCGAGAGGAACATCGCAATCCTGGTGTCCTCAATGCAGTTTTGCAAGTTCTCAAGCAAAGTAAGGTGGATATTGTCCCGGCGCTGATCGATTGTCTTAATTCCGAAGATGTCGATTTGCGGATCTATGCAGCGCTGGCATTAGGAGAGCAAAACAATCCGGCCAGAAGGGATTTGAGGGGTAATTTAGATCGCCGCGCTATACCCGCACTGATCCGCGCCTTAGAAGATACAGATGCAAACGTGCGGTATCACGCGATCGATGCTTTAGGAAATTTAAACGCCACTCTTGCAGTTGAGCCGCTGATGGAAATTGCCGAATCGGGCGATTTCTTTTTAGCTTTTCCCGCCCTCGATGCTTTAACGCGCATTGGGGATGGCACGGTGACGCCCCGAATGCTGCCCCTGCTGGAAAACGAACTGCTCTGTGTTGCAGTAGTCGGTGCTATCGGTCAGCTAGGAGATGCTAGCGTTGTTCCCGCGCTCGCTCGCTTGTTGAATAACACAGGAACTCCAGTAGCGGAGATTGCAGCAGCGATCGGCAGTTTGTACGATCGCTATGAAAGATTGTATCGAGAAGGAAACTATATCGCTGCCTTGGCAGCATCCTATGTCGATACTGCTGGGGTACAAAATTTGGTGGATGCAGTGCAGTGGGCAAAACCAAATGAACTGAGGGCTCTAGTGCTGCTCTTGGGTCAAACTCCTGGGAATACCGACCGGAATGTGGAATCGGTGATGGTTCAGCTATTGGGCCATCCTACAGTCCGCTACTTGGTCATGGAAGCTTTGGTGCGTTATGGCAAACGGATAACGGATCTGTTGATCGAACAACTCAAGGCGGAGGTATGCCAAGTCCGCGAAGCCGCAGTCGCAGTGCTGGGACGCATTGGCGACCCCCTGGCAGTGCCAGCCCTGACCCAACTTTTGACAACAGATCCGGAATTGACAATTACGACTGCCGGTGCTTTAGCCCAAATTGGCGATCGGCGTGCCTACGATACGCTGCTGGGTTTGATGGGTCATCCCTCTTCAGGGGTACGTCAAGCTGTGGTGGCAGCTCTGAATTCTCTGGGTCATCCCGATATGCTCACGCGCACGATCGATCTGTTACAAGATAAAGACCCTCATGTCCGGGAGTCGGCAGTCAAAATCGCCGGATATTTTGCGTTCAATGAATGCGTGACCCTGCTGTTGGAGCGATGTCGGGATTCAGAGGAGGATGTCCGCCGCGCTGCGATCGAACTGATTCCCTATCTGGAAAATGCACCGGTGCTGCCTACCCTGATTTGGGCGCTAGAAAACGATACTCCCAAAGTGAGGGCGACTGCGGCTCGTGCTTTGGGGCAAATGGAAAGTCCGATTGCCTATCCTTACTTGCTCAACGCCCTCATGGATGGGGATGCTTGGGTGCGGTATTACGCAACGCGAGCTTTGGGCACGCACGCTTACCCGGAAGCAATGGACACTTTGGCCCAATTAGCCTTTTCCGATCCGGCTACTCAGGTGCGAATCGCCGCAGTGGAGGCTCTGGGGCGAGTCGGCGGGCCACGAGCTGTATCCATCTTGGCTCCTCTAGCAGAAGACTCCAGCAGTACAGACGATTTAGTTCGTTCTGCTCTGATGGCGTTGGGGGAAATCGGGCATCCTAATTCCCTACCGCCGTTGTTGTCGGCTTTGCGCTCATCCGATCTGCAACGGCGCATTTACTCTGCTCGCGCTTTGGGGAAACGAGGTGGTACGGGTGTGGAAGCAGCGCTGTACAGCTTAGTTGCTGTAGATTCCGGCTTGTTTGACGAGACTTCTGGGACGACAATATTTAAGCCTGTCCCGGAAGTAAATGCAAACGAGGCAATAGTTTCCAGTTCGTGCGGCGAGTTGGGTATATTGCCGTCCCATGAGCCAACTGTTTCTCAGGTTCATGTCGTGCAAGCTGCGATCGAAGCGCTGGCCCAGTTAAGCACTCCGGAAGCGATCGCCGCGCTGCTGGAATTGACTTCGACGCACCAAGTCAACAAAGTTTGTATTGCGGCGTTAACTAACCTGGGTGAAGAGCATATTGTAGCTATAGGACGCGGACTCAAGCACCCGCACACTAAAGTACGCGCTGCTGCAATAGACGTGCTGATGCGCCTGAAACATCCTCACGCCTCTGAATTTTTGATCGCTGCTTTGGATGATAAAGATTCATCCGTGCGTTTAGCAGCAATCAATGCCTTGGAACACCTTGGTAACCGCAACGCACAACAAAAAATTGCAGTGCTAGCTCACACAGACCCCGATCCAACTGTGCGCCGCGCCGCCCAGAAAAGTCAAATCACTTCCGTTTAAGTCAGCACCCCCGGCTCTCATCACGGGGGCTTCCACACTTCCCGCAGGTTTTAGGTGAGGTGATCGGTCATTAGTCAGATGTTCGTTGTTCGCGATCGATCGTTGATGGTTCATAGCCACCCACAAAACAATGAGCGAAGGGGTTAACGGTTAGGGGAAAAGGGAAAATATTTATTCTTCGGCTCCCCTGCTCGCCTACTCTCCCCTTTGAATAACCTGGGTAATCAAAGCAGATTTGGTATGAATGCCTGAATGATTGACTTTAAGCTATGCGATTTGTTTCGGAAATATTCAGTTTACCGGATGGCCATTTTACACTTTTGCGGGACTTAATTCATGACCGCATAGGTGTTAATTACGATAAGGAGCGGCGCGATTTATTGGCGGAAAAACTGACGCCTCGCGTGATTGCCTGTGGGTTGGATTCGTTTTTAGATTACTATTACTTTCTGAAATATGACGATGCAGCTGAGCAAGAGTGGAAGCAGGTAATGGATGCTATCTCCATACAGGAAACCTTTTTTTGGCGAGAGATGGATCAAATCAGAGCCTTGGTGGAGGTTCTAGTCCCAGAACATTTTACGGCACATCCTACTGAGTGCCTGCGAATTTGGAGCGCTGCCTGCGCTAGCGGAGAAGAACCTTTAACTATTGCTATGGCTCTTGACGAAAAAGGTTGGTTTGCCAGGGCACCGATCGAAATTTATGCCAGCGATGGCAGTCCGAGTGCGATCGCCAAAGCGCGGCAAGGCGTGTACCGCGATCGCTCTTTCCGCAATTTACCGCCTAACCTACAAACGAAATATTTCCGGGAAGAACAGGAAAACCAATGGCGAGTGATACCCGAACTTCACAACCGCATTAAGTGGACAACAGCAAATTTGATGGCTGAATCCGAAATTCAGCATTTAGCTACCGCAAATATTATCTTTTGTCGAAATGTGTTTATTTATTTTTCCGAAAAAGCAATTTTCCAAACAGTTCGCGTGTTTTCTAAGGCTATGCCCACCCCTGGTTATTTGTGTGTAGCTGCATCGGAATCGTTATTGAAATTAACGACAGAATTTGAATTGCAAGAGATCGAAAATGCGTTTATATATGTAAAGCGTTAACTAATAGAGTGTAGGGTACGGGATATCAGAATCACCAATTCCCAATTCCTAATGCCTAATTTCCAATTTCCAATTGTTCGGGAGAGATTGATTGTTATGTCTCAAATAGTGCGTGTGTTAGTTGTCGATGACTCTGCTTATGTCCGTAAAATAGTCAAACAAATGCTATCTCGCAGTCCGCTTATTGAAGTGATCGGTACTGCTCGCGATGGTGTGGAAGCATTGGAAATGGTTGAACAACTTAACCCGGATGTGGTGACGTTAGATTTAATTATGCCCAACATGAATGGGGTAGAATTCTTGCGCGAGCAAATGAAGCGTCGTCCCGTGCCAGTGATAATTGTCAGTATTGCCAGCGAGAGCGGGGAAACGGCACTGGAAGCGCTTGATGCCGGGGCAGTTGATTTTGTGCAAAAGCCGACCGCATTGGCAACGGAAAAAGTTTTTGAAATCGCGGATGAATTGATTAAAAAAGTGAAAATCGCTGCCAGTATACGCCTAACCAATCTGCCTACCGTAGCCTCATATGGCGAAATTGAATCGCCTGCAAAAGTTAAAGTCACGAGCCTGAATAAAGTGGGATCGCGTGCGGTGGATATTGTCGTGCTGGGAATTTCTACTGGTGGCCCCCAGGCGCTGAGTTTTTTGATTCCTCAGTTGCCTGAAAATTTTCCCGTACCTGTTGCGATCGTTCTGCATATGCCAGTCGGTTATACAGAAATGTATGCTCGCAGATTAAATGATATATCCTCGCTGAAGGTAATCGAAGCGCGAGAAGGAGATGCAGTAACTCCAGGTGTTGTGTTTATTGCGCCTGCTGGACGGCATCTCAGCTTTATCCGCCAAGCGGATGGTAGAGTGGTTACGCATCTGGATGCGCGTCCCTTCGATACCCTGCACCGTCCCAGCGTAGATGTGCTGTTTCAGTCGGCGGCAGAGGTGTTTGCCGATCGCGTTTTGGGTGTAGTCATGACCGGTATGGGATCGGATGGCAAACAAGGTGCAGCCTGGATAAAATCTCACGGCGGTTCAATTTTTACAGAAGCGGAAGAGAGCTGCGTTGTTTACGGGATGCCGCGTTCGGTGGACGAAGTGGGTTTGAGCGACAAAAGCCTGCGCCTCGATCGTATGGCATCAGCAATTATAGAGGCTGTGTGATGCCAAAAAATTAGATTGTCTATGATTTCAGGTTAGTTTACGCTCTTTAAAGCAACTGTTTGCAAACTATGAACTGAAATTTATGCCTGACATTGTTGATATTGCAGTTGGTGCGGGTTCTTTCACAACTTTGGTCACTGCTGTCCAAGCAGCTGGTTTAGTCGATACTCTCAAAAGTCCAGGCCCTTTTACTGTATTTGCCCCCAATGACGATGCTTTTGCCAAGCTACCACCGGGAACTATACAAACTCTGGTACAAAATATTCCACAGCTTGCCAGGATTTTAACATATCATGTCGTTCCCGGTAAGTTGATGAAGGCTGATTTGGCAAAACTTGGTTCCGTTATCTCAGTTGAAGGTTCGCCCATCAAGATAGATTGCTCTAACGGTTTTGAAGTAAAAAATGCCACGGTTTTAGCGCCAGATATCGAAGCAGATAACGGTGTAATCCATGTGATTGACACCGTGATTCTGATGGGGTAAATGACGCTCAAGCTAGGAGATTAAGCTAATTGGTGGGTCAACTGTTTCGATGACAGATACAGTTGACAACCAAATTGTGTCGATCGCCCGATCGAACCGCATATCCCTAGCTTTATGCTGCATATTTGCGATATTTCGTCAATCTCTAATTAGATAGGATTAGCCCACTCTACAAACCTATATTGCCTTTCTATCACAAGCAGTATCCGCAATTAACCGACCCGCAAATTAGTTGTTTCGCAACACAAAATGCTCTTGTCTTCGATTGCTACCATAGGTAATTGCTGCGGACAGATTTGCCTAACTGAGATCGTCGAGAAAGCTCTTTTAGCCCAAAAGAAAAGAAACCAAAGACATCGCAGCCGATCGCAATGCGATCCATGTCATTGACATTGTGATTATGATGAAGTAAGTTAACCATCAAACCTGGAGTTTGGGCAAATCGGCTTAATTAAATAGTCCTAGAATTCCAACCCAAAACATTCCCTTCCACTTGAGTTGTCAACAAGGCGGTGTTACCTATGAAAACACAGTTGAATCCCCAGAAACGATTCATCCCCTCGGAAGAATATCGTCAAATGCTTGTTCGCGACGGGGAACGCCGTTATCGTGAGTGGCATAGTACTTACTTGAATTATCAAAAAGCTTACCTCAAAGAAATGCGCCAGCGGCGACAGTGAGCTTCTCTCCCAACTTATTCGGAACTGTCACAACTTTAGGGTGCGTTAGGGGTAGCGTAACGCACCATATAACTTCATTTTGAAACCCAACAACGAGAAACCCGGTTTCTTGGCGCAACCGGGTTTCTAAAGGCTTGACTCACCAACTTGCTATCTATAATCCTGGCTCTGAATATCGCGCAAACGAGCTTCCGGACGCTTAAATCTGTCTATTTGTCCTTCAAAGAAAGCCCGATTTGCTTGCAAATGTTTTGGATTCGGATCGTCTAAAGGATACAAAAGCGCAGTTCGCAAAGCTTGAATTACAGCAGAAGTAACGCAATACATCGAGCGCTGAAAACTAATACCGAGTTGGATTAACATATCATCTTCACCTCGGCAGTGTTTGCTATAGTAATCCACTAGATATGGGGGCAGGAAATGCAGCATATCTTGCATCAACAATGTGGGGGGAATACCAGCAGTACCCACCGGGAAAACATCGGCATAAAGGATACCGTAGTGGAAATCTTTCTGATCTTCAGGCACTTGTTTAGCTTGGGCGTTGTAAGACTTTGTACCCCGGAAAGGAGCGGTGCGATAAAACACAGCTTCTACATAAGGTAATGCAGCTTCGTATAACCACATGAAACCTTTTGATTTGGGGATTATTTCGTACATTTCGCCCCGAATGTAGACGTGATGATAGATGGGACGACCCGCGATCGCGAAGATTCCATTTACGAGAAAATTCATCGCATCGGGGACGCTTTTAATATTTCCTTCGTCGTAGCGATCGCTCATTTCAAAAAATACCGGAGCCATCACTTCCCAGAATAAACCCAGGTTACTGTAATAGGATAATTGCTTCACCTGTTCTATAAACATATCTGGGAAAAGCTTATACAATCCCAACATCACCGGATTGTATTTAAAGTAAGCCTTAATCGCCCTATCTGCGTTGGCTCTATATTCCTCCGTATCCAAATAGGGGTCAAATTTGCCACCCATACCTCTATGCCAAAACATAGCCTGCATACAGGCTTCTGCAAACTCCATATTAATTCTGTCATGCCACAAGTGATGAAACAACTTAGGCATTTTGAAGGTTTCTCCCTTCTCCATAAACGCCAAAAGTTCCGGATGGGCAGTTGCTTGTCCGCGCCATATCCGCAAATCGGCATCATCTCCGGCATAATGATTGTGCAAATCTAAGTACTCTTTTGGCAAGAAGTACTTAAAGAAAGGAAAGGGGTCTAAAAATACACGTTCGGCAATGTATAGCAGATCCCGCCAGTAAAAATCCATCGGTACTGCATAAGCTTTGTAAAGTCCGATAATTTGCATCAAATTTTCCGGAGTGTCCGGTAGCATTGCGCCACCTGCTTCTAAGCGATGAATCACGTGAGCGAATTCATGATTGGAAGGTGGCAATTTAGTTTCTGGCTTGATGGGAGTTTGTACCATTTTATGTTCCTTTAATTACTCAATTCACGACGTAATTGCAAAGCATGGAAAATACTTAAAATGTCATGCGTCCAGGTTGGCAATACCAGCGTCATGATAATTTCTTCAAGACTGTGAATAGTGCCAACAATACAACTCAACCATAAAGCTATTCCCCCGTAATTAAAAGCAAATAAAGCAACAACAGCAATGAAAAGTGTTATTCCCCAAATTTTAGCTGAATAGGTGTGATAGCTGGCGGGTTTGCCATATTTAACCAAGTTGACCGCCCACCACAGCAACTGGGCAAAAATAACCAAAAACAAAGGTAGTTTGTGAGCGATTAAAACAGGGCGATATGCCAACCACGCACTAGCAGCTATGCAGATATAAAGAGAAACATCAGCCCAACTATCGGCTTGACGGAGTTTGGCATTGCTGACACCCAGGCGTCGTGCAATTATTCCATCAAAGATATCGGAGAGAAATGCGGCAATATAACCGACAATGAACCAAACTGTTGTTTTGCCATCAAACGCATCCCATAAAAGGAAAGGAGAAATGAGAAGGCGACTCAGTACAAGCGCGGATGGAATATATTTCATCCAGCTATGACTTTGCTGTTTTTGCTCTAGTTGGGGTGAAGGAGTCATAGGAAGTGCTGAGTACTGAGGTTGTAGGGTGGATAATGCCCACCCTACGTTTTACTTAACTTCTGAATCCTGAGAAACGGAAGCAATTTGATAGCTATTAGCGGGAAAAGAAGCAGCAATTGCGGCTGTTGTCGGTTCGCTCCAACGCACTAACCAAGTCGGTTGTATCCCCAAGAATAAAATGAGAGCGGCTAAAATGAAAGCAGGCGTGCGCTCTTGCCAATTTACTTTGGGATAGTAGGCGATTTTGTTATCTAATTTGCCGAAACAAGTGCGATTCAGCAAAATAACGAAATAAACTGCTGTTAAACCGCTACAAACTACACAAATAAGCGTTGCTACTGGAAAGCTTGAAAAACTGCCTTGCAGGACTAAATACTCAGCTACAAATCCCACTAAACCAGGGATACCCGCACTTGCCATTCCTCCCAAAACTAATAGGGCGCTGGTGAGGGGTAAACCGCGAATCGGACTCATTAAACCGTTGAGAAGATCCAAATCGCGAGTGCCGACTTTTGTTTCGATTACTCCTACTAAATGGAAGAGAATTGCCAGGATTAAACTGTGGGCAACCATTTGGCTGACTGCACCAACTAAGCTTAGAGGTGTGGCGGCGGCGCAGGCTAAAAGTATATAGCCCATGTGACCGATCGAACTATAAGCCACCATACGTTTGATATCTTTTTGTGCGATGGCGCTCAATGCCCCATAAACTGCACTAATTGCGCCTATAATCGCTATTCCAGGTGCAGCAGTCGCCCAAGCTTCTGGAAATAGTTCTAAACCGTAACGCACTAAGCCATAAGTTCCCAATTTGGCAAGTACGCCACCGAGAAGAATCGCTACAGCTGGAGAAGCTTCTGTGTAAGCATCTGGCAACCAAGTATGCAAAGGTACGAGAGGAATTTTGATGCCGAATCCTATCAATATTGCTGTCAGCAATATTAGCTGCACATTCAATGGTAAATGTTGGGTTGTCAGCGATTCGTAGGCGAAAGTGGTTGTTTCGCTCAACCACGCCATCCCTAAAAAAGCACCTAAAATCAAAAATCCGGAAATTGCCGTGTAAAGCAGGAACTTCATGGCTGCGTATTCCCGCTTTTGTCCTCCCCAAACGGCAATTAATAGATAGAAAGGAATCAGCTCTAACTCGTAAAATAGGAAGAACAGCAGCAAGTTTTGTGCGAGGAAACCGCCAGCTACACCAGCATTAACTAGCAAAATCAAGGCGTAATAAAGCTGGGGTCGCGCTTGCTGTTGAGTGCCACTATAAATCACCAACCAAGTTAGGAAGCTGTTGATAAATAACAGCGGTAAAGATAAACCATCTACACCGAGTTTGTAATTCAATTTCAGAGGTTCAATCCAGGGAAGGAATTCAATAAACTGCATTCCTGGATTGGCGATATTGAATTGAGTAAGCAACCAAAATGTCCAAAGAACAGTAACGCTCGCAATCGTTAATGCGATCGATCGCAATTGCGATGGCGTTTTTGTTCCCGGCCAAAATCCTACTAAAGCTGCTCCTAAAACAGGTATCCAAATTAATGCGCTGAGCATATTACAGTCTACCAAATCGGTTATTTTTTGTTTGGCCGGAGTTCATTGAACTTAAGCATAATAATGAACTCCGATTAGGTGCGATCGCGTTTAACTGACCATACTGACAACACCAGTATCGAAATCTAAATAACCGCCGACAACTTTCAGTTTGTTTTCTTTAATTAACTGGGATATCACTGACGATTTTTTCAAATTTTCAACTTGAACCAAAACATTAGCTTTGGTTGTGCTTTCAAGGCGATCGTTATCTAGACTTCTTGAAATTTGTAAAGCCGGTTTAATTGCATCTAGCAAACTGCCTATTTGACCGGGAACTTGTGCGCCTTTTATTGTGGCATCTACGGCACCGCATCTTTTGTGACCCATTACCATTATCACTTTAGCTCCTAATACTAATGTGCCAAACTCAAGGCTGCCCATTTCTTCTGGAGTAGCGATATTACCAGCCACACGGCACATAAATAAATCTCCAAATCCCTGGTCAAACAGAATCTCAGCCGGAATGCGGGAATCTGCACAGGTTAGAAGAGCAGCAAACGGCTTTTGAGTTTGGCTGACTTGTCTTAAGCGAGCCAAGCTTTGGTTAGGATTTCTAGTTTTTCCGGTGATAAAGCGTTGGTTCCCATCCATTAATTTTTGCAGAGCTTCGTCGGGGCTGATGTCATTCTGGGCAATTGCTGGTGCTGGGGCAATTAATTGGGAACCGACTTGAGATGCTACTACACTTGTACCTAAAGCAGCTGCGCCAAATTTAAGTAAATTTCTTCTAGAAACACCAAGCTGCTGACTTGTTCTGTTCATTAAGCTCCTCACACCTTGAAAAACTTTATTTTGCCTAAATCTTGAGATGGTGTTGATAAATTTAGCCGATTTTGAGTGGCGATCGACATCTTTTTATCAACCAGTAACAATCAGGGAAAGATGAGATAGGAAAGGCCAACTTACCAAAATGCCTAACAAAATTAATCCAAACAAGATTGTCAGGGCATAAAACTGGCCTTGTCCGGAAACATTGTACTTTAAGCTTTGGCCGCTAAAGACTGTGGCTAAACCAACTAAGTTAACCAATCCATCTACTAAGTAACGGTCGATCGCACTAACGATCGCAGACACTAAGCCAACGACAAACACGATGCTGATGCGATAAAGTTTGGGGGTATAGAAGTCGTAGGCTAGTAAATCTTGCAGTGGTTTCCAAGCTAACTGTACGGGTTTGGGCCAATTGTCGTTCAGATAAATTCTACTGCCGACGCCACAACCGATCGCACTGGATAAAATTAGCAAAAATGCGGTAGCTATATTTAAAGAAGACCAGTTTGGCAACAATTGCCATTGCAACAACAGTAATGGGAGGTGTAGCGTAAAGCCCATTAAAATTACAGTTGGCAATGTCAGCGGCCAAAATGCTTCTGGCGATCGCTCTGTCATTTGTTTCGGCTTGCCACTAAAAATCAAGCCAAACTCGCGAGTTAAGCTAAAGGCAGTCAAACCGTTAACTGTGAGCAAAACGCCAAATAACAAAGGTTCATTTGTGAAAAGATGGTCTGCCAATCGCAGCAAAGCCCAGAAACTTCCCAAGGGCGGTACTGCTAACAAACCGAAAGCACCGACAATATAGGATAGAGCGGATATCGGTCGGCGCGACCACAAACCGCCGTATTGGGTAAGATCCTGGGTGATGTTATTCCAAACTATCCCACCTGTACTCATCACCAACAGCGCCATTGCCAAGGCGTAGCTCAACATTAACATTAACGCTGTTTGAGCTTGCTGCGTTCCTACGGCGATGAAGATTAAGCCCATGTAGGTGCTGACGGAGTAGGATATGGATCGTTTGATATCAATTTGGGCGATCGCAATTAAACTAGCACCAATTGCCGTCACCGCACCGATAAACACCATCACGGTCATTACCAAAGGCGAAAGTGCCAAAACGGGTTGCAATTTTACCAACACCCAAGCACCAGTCGCCACCACAACCGAGTTCCGCAAAATAGTCGAGGGAACCGGCCCTTCCATTGCTTCATCCAACCACAAATGCAACGGGAATTGAGCGCATTTACCCATCGGGCCGGCGATTAGAGCCAATCCCAATAAAGCTGCTGTTGTTGGTGATATATCGGCGGTTTTTGCCCATTCAGCTAATTCCGAAAAGTTCCAAGTTCCGGCGATGGGTAACAGCGCCAGCACTCCCATCAGTAAAAATAAATCTCCCACCCGCTTGGTTAAGAAAGCGTCTCTGGCACCCGTGACCACTAAAGGTTGACTGAACCACAACCCTACCAGTAGGTACGTTCCCAGCGTGAGGATTTCTAGAATCATGTAACTGAAAAACAAGGAGTTACACAGAGCCAAACTGCACATTCCGGCTTCAAAAAGTGCCAGTAATGAATAGAATCTCGCCCAGCCCCAGTCCATCTCCATGTAGCCGATCGCGAAAGTTTGCGCTAACAGGTTCAAACCCGTTACTAACACGGTCGCACCGACAGTAATTGCAGATATTTGTAAAGGTATAGAGAATTCCAAACTGGCGACTTTTAACCAGGGAATAACTAACTCTTGTGCTGGCTTTCCCCAACAAGCTGACAACGCAAATAAACCGTGTATAAAAGCCGTTAATGTCATCAACAAGTTTACGTAACCAGCCGGCCTGGGGCCAGTACGACGAATAATTGCCGGCGACCAAGGTACTGTCAAAAGCACGCCGATGAGGGCGTAGCAAGGTATCAACCAAACACTATGAAGCAAGAGCTCAGACATCTAGGTAACCTCGAAAATTACACCTAAAACTCAGGCCCATCTGGTGTGGGCTGAGCTTATCGCCATTGCACAAAGCTATTCAGTTCATGAGATTAATTTTGTTTTAATCTTTGTTACAAGAGTATAGTCTTTAGAGAATATAAAAGGAAGCACTGCAACCATCAAACTTAAAGATGGTAGCTATAGAGTGCTATCTATGACTGCGCGGCTCTGTAATTGAACATAGAAAGGCTGTATAGAAAAAATTTTATCAGATCTCCCCTGGGTATAGTATAAGCAAAACTAATAATACCGTGCGATCGAACAGTATGATTAGCGGCGATCGATCGGAATCTCAATGATAAACTCGGCCCCTTGCCCTGGGGCAGTAATACACTTCAACTGACCGCCGTGCTTTTCCGCGACAATCTGGTAGCTAATCGATAGCCCCAAACCAGTTCCTTTGCCGACCGGCTTTGTGGTAAAGAATGGGTCAAAAAGGCGTTTTCTGACTTCTTCCGTCATTCCGGGCCCATTATCGCGAATTCTGACGGTAACAAATTGAGTATAGAGCATTGGCCATTGGTCATTGGCGATGGGGGTAATGGGGGAACTATTATGCACATTTTCTGTCACTGTCGCGCTCTCCGGCTCTGTCATAGCCGATGGGACTTTCGTTATTTCGGTGCTAATCCAGATCGTCCTGGGTGAGGGTTGGTTTTCCAGGGCGTCGATCGCATTGCTGAGAACGTTCATAAACACCTGGTTGAGCTGTCCGGCGTAGCACTCAACCCTCGGCAAGTTGCCGTAATTTTTAATTACTTTAATATCCGGCCTACTTGAAGTACTTTTTAAGCGATTTTGCAAAATCAACAAAGTGCTGTCAATGCCTTCGTGGATATTAACCCGTTTCTTTTCTGCTTCGTCAAGGCGGGAGAAATTTCGCAGCGACAGGACAATTTGACGAATCCTTTCTGTCCCCACCTGCATTGAGGCTAGCAATTTGGGCAGGTCATCTTTGACAAATTCTAAATCCATTGTCTCAGCGGCAGCGTGAATTTCTGCTGCTGGCTTGGGATAATACTTTTGATAGAGACTCACCAATTCCAGGAGGTCTTCGATATAGTCGCTGGCATGAGCGACGTTGCCGTAAATAAAATTTATGGGATTGTTGATCTCGTGAGCAATACCTGCTACTAATTGACCGAGGCTGGACATTTTTTCGGTTTGTACCAGTTGTGCTTCGGTTTCCTTTAAGTGTTGCAAAGCTCCCTCTAGTTGTTGCGCCTGAGTTTGAGCGGCAAACGCAGCTGCGCGAGTTTGGGCAAAAAGTTCGGCTTGGTCTATACCGATCGCCAATTGGTCTACCACTGCTTTGAGTAGCTCGACTTCGCTGTCGCTCCAAGGTCGGGGGCCGCTACAATGGCTGCATACAACTGCCCCCATCTGGCCGGAACGAGTTGCCAGGGGGATGAGCAATTGCGAAGTAACGCCTAAACTGTTCAACAGAATTTGCTCTGGATCGTCTAGATTGACAGCGCTGTCCACATCATCTATGCGAATTGTCTCTAAATTGACGATTTTTTTGACCAGCGAGGTAACTTTCTCTGTATGATAGTCGGCCAACAAGCTGGGCAAGTTGGGATGGCACGATTCGTGTGTTACCGTCAGGCTGGGGTTTTGCGGATCGGGCCAGCACCAGAGAAAATGACAGCGATCGATTTGCAACAAACTGCGAATTTCGTTGACCGCAGTACCCAAGATTGTATCGAGATCCAAAGAATTGCGAATTTGGCTGGCTAGGCGGAATAGCAGGCTTTCCCGACGCGAGAGCAGTTCCGATCGCGCCCAATAACGATCGATCGCCACAGCAATAGCATTGGCTACCCACTCTAACGTATTATGTCCTTCTTGGCTGAGGGGTTGACGGCTGAAAACAGCCATCACGCCCACCAACCGCTCTTCTACAATTAGAGGATAGCCTGCAAAAGCTTTGACTTTTTTGGTGCTGTGCGGTTTGATTTTATTGAGCCATTCCCTTTCTTGGAAACGATCGCGATCTCGCAGGTCGTTGCTCAGGTAGGGTTGGTGATTTTGAGCTATCTTCTCAGCTATGCTGCTATCTGGGCGAATCAAGTCGCACGACTCTGGGGTGCCAGAGTCTGTAGGTTCATCGCTGGCAAAGGCCATCGCCTCAAGTTCGAGTTTGTTCGATCCTTGCTTGACAGTCCAAATACAAGCATTGATGGCATCTAGATGCTCGATCGTAATTTCCGTGCAACGGTTGAGGATTTCCGATATCGCACCGCCTTGTCCCAGCGCGATGCCTACCGCCGCACCGAAAGCTGAGAGGCGCGATCGCTCCATCAGCATTGCTTCTGACTGTTTCCTTGCCGTGACATCCCGGAAATAAACTGATAACCCGCCTTGATAAGGATAGGCTCTTACCTCTAGCCAAATCCCCAGAGGTGAATAAAATTCTTCAAAATGTACTGTCACTCGCTTGGATACCGCTCTGTGACATTCTTTCTCAAATGTGGAACCTATAGCCTCTGGTAATTCATCCCATATAGACTTACCGATTAACTCATTCTTGGTTCTCAGCAAAACTTGCTCTGCTCGCGAGTTTAAGTAACTGAACCGCCACTCCCAATCCAGCGCAAAAAAAGCATCCGTGATGCTTTCAAATATCTCGACAATATCCCACGGTATTTCCGGCGGCATTTCCTTCACTTTGATGACTTTGCACCCAGAGTGGCTTCCGCCCCGTAGCAACCGTTGAGTAACCACTTGGCGACCGATAATTTTCAGTGCGTGACATTGTTCGCTGTTCAAATCTCGTGGTGCGTAATCCATTATACTTAGGGTGCCCAGGAGAATCCCCTCCGATGTCATCAAAGATATCCCAGCATAAAATCTGATGTTTGGATGACCCGTCACGACTGGATTTTTCGCAAACTTTTCGTCAGCTAATGTATCCGGTACGATCGATAATTCCGATCTACTACGGATGACTTGAGCCCACAAACTCTGGCACATATACGCTTCCTGAGTCCCCAAACCAACTTTTGATTCGATCGACAGTCGCCCAGAGTCAATCAGGCACAATAAAGCGATCTTAGTCTGACAAACGTATGCAGCCAAGCGAGTTAGATCCTCTAAATCTGCATCGGTCGCCGCACTGAGAATTTGGCTCTTCGATCGGTCATTAAGCTGGTACGCTGAGTGACCCGGTAATGATGCTGTCATTTTTTATGAGCGCCTCTTCCTTTTTGGAACTTGCCGGGAGGGTAAACAGTTCTTGGCCTAAAATGGTTAAATCTTAAAATTATCCAAATTTATTAAGTAGGCCATCTCTCTTTTGGGGTATCTATTGATACCTATTATTGAGAACCGTTACTCAACCGATTCCGGCTGGTGAGGCGGTTTAAAAATATTGCCGCTTCACCAGCCGATTATGTGAATGTTCGGTAGATTTTTAAATGGTTTGACCAACAGCACCCTGTTGCCAGCTCTTTTGCTGAAGTTAAAGTTTAGATCTCCAAATGGCAAACGTATAGCTTTTTCTCAACTTGTTGCCATTGGCGCTTGGATAGGCTAGTATCGACAATCTTTTACCCACCTTGTTTAATACCTACTTGCTTTCTTGGATTACGTAATTTTAAGGAGCCGACGCCCCTATACCATAGATGAGCATTACGATATATATCGCTGGTTAGTTTTAATATTTATTTTAATTTGTTTAACTAATTATTACAATTATTTTTTAACTATTCTTAAGCTGATTTAACAAAAATCAATATAATTGTAGTGGTAACTTCCAACTCTTGAGAAACTGGAAAAAATTTAATCAAAGTGCTATATGTATCCGCTTTTGCGGAGATTAACGTCTGCTAGCAGAACAAGTTAAAGTTGTGTTAGTAGGGTAGAGTAAAAAACTGGAACAAAAATTATGTCTTCAAGTTTAGATCGTATGCCGACAATCTTAGCAGTGGATGATAGCGTCGTCACCCAAGAAATGGTCAAACGCGCTTTATCCACAGACTATCGGGTTCTCGTAGCAGGAAATGCTGTAGACGCCTTGGCAATGATTTACCACGAGAAAATTGCTGTATTATTACTGGACGTTTCCATGCCCGGTATTGATGGTTTGGAATTTTGCCGCACTGTGCGTAACTTACCGCAGTTTCGGGAACTACCGATTATAATGCTAACAGCAAGAGACAAACTGTTTGACAAAGTGCAAGGACGTCTGGCAGGGGCTACAGAATATTTAACTAAACCGTTTGATAGCAATCAATTGCGTCAGGTAGTAGGTAAGTTTGTCAGCATTAACTTACCTTCGGAAGTTCAAGGAGAAGCCTAAATCAATTTTAGATTTTAGTTTAGATTTTAGATTATTACATAGGGGGTTTACCTATCCAATTTGTTGGAGCTAAATCAACCTTCAGGATATGACATCCAGTTAAAACAAAATTATTGATAGTATCACTGCCGACCTTCGCTGTGGCGGGAGTCTTCTTGCACAGGAACGATAAATTCTCGGATGGCACGCAACGCAGCAGGATGGGGCAGAGAATTGGGATGGACTTGTTTGAGCCAGTTAGCTGCTTCCCAGAGTTCCATTTTTTCATATTTGCACAAATAAGCAATACAAACAGTAGGCGATCGCTCAATTCCTGCCAAACAATGAACGTAGGTTGGCATAGATTTTTCCATATTTTGGCGCACAACCGTCACCGCTTCGGCTAGTTCCTCTACTGTCATCTCATTTGTATAAAATCTATCCGGTAACACCAAACGCAAACATTGAAAATTATCGGTAATATCTTTTGGTAAAGTTCCTTCTTGTTCCCCACACAGAGTCAAGACAAATTTAATATTAGCTTTTAAAAGTGCAGCAGCGTCACCAGGTTGGGGTAATCTGCCCACAGCTAGCTTTCCAGGCAGTACCCAGTCTATGGAAAGTGCCCTCATCGGGGAAGAAGATTTGGTTTCGATTCCCAGGAGTCGTTTGACTTGGTTAATCATTTGTGGGGGAAAGACCTTAACTTTAGCGTTGGGTAGGTGACAGCAGCGATTTGCTGTGCCTGTTTTAGCTATAGCATACTTTGGATAGATTCGGATCGGTGAGATCGAGCGATATATTTCCTATTTTGTATCTGGTGCGATCGCTTTATGATGCCAGCTTTGGCAAAATGGTAATTGCCCACTGAATTCTATGCCGGGTGCGCTCGTCGTGAGGGGAACCGTATGACTAAAGTTACACAAGAAGAGATCGCACATTTTCGTTCTCAATTAGCAGATTATCCCAGCGCATTACAAGCTCTGCAAGTTCTTGAGGATTGCGAAGGAGATTTGGAAGATGCGGCGATCGCCCTCGCCATTCGTTCCGGACAGCAACCAGAAATCGCCAATTCTGACTGGTTGGGTATTTTAGCACGAAAATGTCGCTCCCTGATCTGCCGACGCGAATTGCGCGACGATTTGCTAAACGGTAATTTTGCGGAAATTGTACCTTACTTGGCAACGTCCAATCTTTGTCCTGATTTATTGGCAACGCCAGTGATGATGTACGTGATGCGCCAAGGTGCGAACGATTTTTGTCACCCTCTCAATCCTCTGCTTTAGCTATTTCATCAATTTCTAATTTCTGATGGCGATTCCGAAAATCTTCAAATAAGTCAAAAAACTTATCCAAAGCATCCCTCTCGTTTACAATTTAGCCAAATCACCTCTTTACAAATAATCCAAAAATTGCTCTGGCACTAACCTCAATTCTCCCGACTTAAACCGCTCGATTTCTACCCACAGGGCGGTTTTATTTCGCTTTCCCTCAGCAAACACTATGTTGTCCATCTGATAAAATTTTGGGTCGGCAAAGTCGCATTGATAAATTTGCAAAATTTCGTGACCTTGCTTGCCGTTGAAAGTGAAAAGGCTTTCCAAACAGCCCAAATATTTGATATTAGTTAATTCTGCCTGAATTTCTTCTTGAAATTCTCTTTTCAAGGCTTCGTAGCTGGTTTCGCCAAACTCGACACCACCACCCAAGGCGCGATAAAAATGTTCGTTTTTAACGGGGTCGTAGCCTTCACCGATAAAGATGCGATCGCCATCTTTAATCACTCCCAAACACAAAACCCTAATTTCACCTTCTTTGTGCATATTTTTCGTTAATTACCATCGTAAACAGAAGCTTGGTGTCTTTGTTCGATCGGCCAATCTTCATTTTCACCGCCAATAAACAATCTTTCTATTGTAACGTATTCTTTGCTCAATTGTTTGAGGGCGTTAATCAGGATATCAAGTGCGATCGCATCGCTAGTTCCCAAATCAAACCAGCAACGCGCCCACCTTCCCAAATACTCAAACTCGCCCATATTGTGCATCAGCGCCATCAAACTTTCATCAGCTGCATTTTCGTCATAATCCATGTCGCTGAGTTCTAAACCTGTATCTTGAACTTGGAGATTTTCAGCATTGAATCCTCCCAGTTTTCCCAAGAAAAACCAGGAATCGAAAACCTCTTCCAGATACTGTTTTTCTGAGTATGAAGGAACGGTACTGAACTCCAACCATATCCACAGATCGAACTGATTGTACTCGCGGAATTGAACTTGCATAGACAGGGGTTAGGGGTTAGGGCGTCGGGGCTAGGGGAGAAGAGAGGGATTAGGGGTTAGGTAAAGAGACAATTTGATGTGTTTTCGGGTGTCATTCCATGAGATTGTTTAATCTAAATTGGGTAACTGGCTGGCGATCGGGCCCCACTTGCCATCCATTTGTTTGACTTGATTTCGCAGCGCACTGCAATTACGCTCTTTGCGATCGATGCTAACTTGGTTTTTGCACTGTTCGCGTACAACTTGTGCAACCAAATCTTTGGGTAATTGCGCGGATTTTGTCAAGGCATTTTGGAAATATTCCTTAGCTTCTTGGTTTTTATCCAGTCCTACCAAAATTTGCGCTTTTAGGTATTGTAACTCTGGATTATCAGGCGTATTTCTGAGGGCGACATCCACATATTGCAGCGCCTTGTCATACTGTTTGAGATCCCGATATCCGACTGCCATCCCGCGATAAGCTAGATAGGGCGGAGCTGCTTTTTCTAAACGTTCGATCGCCTGTTGAGGATCGGTAAAAGGCAAATTGACCGAAATGAGTAAATCCATCCAGCCTTTAAGTAAATTTAGTTCCGGGTCGTTCGCATTAATTTTCTCCGCCGCATCCAATTCCCGGTACACCTCCTGCAACTTGCTCAAAGCTTGCGGCGCACCTTTAACAGTACCATTTTCGCCCACAATCGCAGCAGCCTCCAAAGCGTGACCCGCAGCTATGTAGAGATTACCGCGCAAAGGGTCAGTTGCTTTTAAATTTGCAGCGGTTTCGCGAGTTTTAGCAGCGTAGGATTTCAACGATTCCAACAAAGCCTTATTTTTTTTATCTCCCTGCCAATCAGTGTAAGCTAAAGATGCCTTCAAAGCATAAACCATCGGCTCGTTTGGCTCTTTAGATTCAGCTTCTGGCAGGTAAAGTTCTGCGGTTTCCTTATAGTTTCCCTCTTTAAACAGAGCCTTAAAAGCAGCTTCTGTGCTATTTCCAATTGGTTTGGGGTTACTGCTGCGAAAGGGATCTCCAGCTAAGATGGGGTTTGGCCACAAGCTGAGTGCGATCGCAGTAACACCGACGAAATGCCATTTACCACGCGGCGCGAAGTGCTTGCAGTACGCGCTGGTGAAGGCAGAAACAATCAGTTTGGCAGTAGGAAACAAATCCATCATCGCCTCAAAGCTGAAAAGGTGAACTACCCACACTAACCTGACGGTACAGTGTGGGCTTCCTGCCCAACAGAAAACGTAGTAGTGGATTTCTTGCGTCCTCCCTTACTCCGACTTACATCTGGGCAACAGGCTTTATCCCCCGTTCCAGAGGTCAAAATTCGTAGTCCCTCATCTCTGAGGTTAATGCTTGCATTCACATCCCTGTCGTGCTTAGTTTGGCACTTTTCACAAGTCCAAAATCTTACATCAAGAGGCAAACTGCCAACTTGATTAAGACACACATGACAGGTTTTTGAACTAGGGAAAAATCTATCAACTTCTAGATAAATTTTTCCTTCTATCTCTGCCTTGTATTTTAGCATGGTGCAAAATCTCCCCCAGCCAACTTGATGAATAGACTTGGCAAGTTTATGATTCCGCATCATCCCTTTAACGTTAAGATTCTCTACAACAATAACTTGGTTTTCGTTAACTATCCTACGTGATAGTTTATGCAGAAAATCTTCACGGCAATTAGTAATTTTTCTCTGAACTCTAGCCACCTTTTTTCTAGCTTTAATACGGTTAATAGAGCCTTTCTGTTTCCTAGATAGCTGCTGTTGTTTGAGTTTTAAATTCTTTTCATGCTTATTAAGTATTCTAGGATTATCAAATTTAGACCCATCACTCGTAACAGCAAAGTGAGTCAGCCCCAAATCAATACCTATTGCCTTACCTTCTACGCTTGAGCTAGGTTTATCTTTCCCATCATCAAGAAGAATTGATGCAAAGTATTGATTAGAACAGTTTTTGGATACAGTTACAGTTTTGATTTTACCCTCAACATATCTATGAATAATTGCCGATACATCTCCTATTTTTGGGAGAGTTAAATAACTCTCAGCAACTTTAACGTTTTGAGGGTATTGAATTGACTGTTTACCATGCTTAAATTTGAATCTAGGGTATTTAGCTCTTTTCTCAAAAAAGTTATTAAATGCCACCCCCAGATTCAAGCAAACTTGTTGTAAACACTGCGAGTAAGTTAGCGATAACCACTCATGCTCTTTCTTTAACTGAGGAATTATCTTTTTGACTTCATACCCAGACAATCCTTTACCAGTTTCTTTATATGTTTGATTCATCAAGTTCAGGCAATAATTCCAAAGCCAACGACAAGAGCCAAAAGCTTGCGCTAGTGACTGTTGTTGCTGGACATCTGGATATAATCTGACTTTGACGACTCTTAACATATTAGAGTGAAAAGAGTTTGCTATAAAAGAGTATAGCATAGAAAATGTTCGTTTTCTCCATTTCCTCTTCCCTTGCCTATGTCCTTCGGACAGGGTACGCCAACGGCATTGGTCAGAGGACTGTCGTCAACTCACCCGACGTTCATCCCACGCTGCCCTGTCGGGTCAGATGTGGGATGAATGTCGGTTCAAGCTAAATAAATGATGCCAAAGGTTTGGGCATCTCCTCACCTTTGACGCAAAGGTCGATTTCCCGTTCCAGTTTAGCGCTGCACTCAACAAGTCTGCCAAAATGAGGACAGTACGGTTTGTGTTTTTTACTGAATGCTCTATCTACGAGACCTGAGTTATCACCCTCCAGCTACCCCAACCGCTATCTTAAAATCGATTAACCTGGAATTAGCACCACAGGAGATGGGCCTAGCGATCGGCCCCAGCGGTTCTGGCAAAAGCACTTTATTAGAAATATTGGCTGGATTGAGTGAAAGCACATCTGGCAAAGTCTTATGGCGCGATCGAGAACTCATCGCCGACGATCTGCAACAATTAAGTGGCTTGGTATTTCAGTTTCCCGAACGGCATTTCTGCGGCAGCAGTATTTTAGAGGAATTGCGCCTGGGACATCCAGAATTGGGTTCTCAGCGAGTCAGAGAAGCTTTAACAGAAGTGGGACTGGAACATTTATCGTTGAACACTTCTCCCAATTCCTTAAGCGGCGGTCAGCAGCGACGCCTTGCTTTAGCGGTGCAGCTGATTCGTCAGCCGCCTCTGCTGTTGTTGGATGAACCCACGGCTGGACTGGATTGGTCGATGCGCCGTCAGCTGGTGAATTTATTAGCTAAGCTGAAAAGCCATTGGACTTTGTTTGTCGTGACGCACGATGCTGGCGATTTGTTGAGTATAGCTGACAAGTGCTGGACGCTCGATCGCGGCGAACTAAAGTCTGTCGATCCAGCTACACTCAAATCGGGAGAACAGAGGACTCCCGGAGAATTCCCAGTACCCAGTTCATAGTTACGACCGCTAATTAGCAATCCAAAATCTAAAATCCAAAATCTAAAATCCAAAATGTTGCCGGAGATGACTTCTGTTTGGCAGGAAACCTTAAATTGGCAACCGAATGCCGAACAGCAACAACAATTTCAACATCTTTACGAACTGATTTGTCGTGGAAATCAGCAGTTAAATTTAACTCGCATCACCGAACCGATCGAGTTTTGGGAAAAACATCTGTGGGATTCTTTGCGGGGAATCAAAAACGAATTGCAGATTTCAAATTTAAGATGGCAAATTGCAGAAGACAAGATTCAATCGGAAATCTCAAATCTCAAATATCAAGTTCCCAATTTCCATGTTATCGATATAGGAACTGGTGCGGGATTTCCGGGTTTGCCAGTTGCGATCGCGCAACCAAATTTCACTGTCACCCTACTTGATTCCACCCGTAAAAAAATTGCTTTTATCGAAACTGTAATAACTGAATTGAGTATAAAAAACGCTGTAACCCTAACTGGTAGATCGGAAGAAGTGGCGAAACAACCGCGACACAAAGCATCCTACGATCTAGCTTTAATTAGAGCAGTTGGTTCCGCATCAGTTTGTGCGGAATACGCACTACCTCTGCTTAAAGATGGAGGTTTGGCAATCCTTTATCGCGGACAGTGGACAGAAGAAGAAAGTTCTGCACTGCAACCAATACTGCAACGGCTGGGTGGAAAAATTGAATCGATCGATAGCTTTACAACTCCCTTGAGTAAAAGCGTGCGTCACTGCGTTCGTTTGCGGAAAGTTGCCTGCGAAAAGGAAATTAAAAATATAAAATTAAAAGTAAAATAACTTTTTTAATTAGCTTATGGCAAGCACAACATTTAAAGCGACAACGCTGTTGTTAACATTCTTACTCAGCGCCAGCACAGTTTATCCAACCCTAGCAGAAACGGATTATCAACGCTGGTTGCGAATGGCTGAAGCTGCTAGAAAAAGAGGCGATTACGATACAGCTTTAACGAATTATCAACGAGCGGCAGATGCCAGTCCAAATGGGCCAAACGATAATGACATCAACACAGCTATTGGTGAGGTTTTGGAACAAAGATTGCAAAGGTTGGAACGCATCGCCCCCAATTATGGCAGATACGTCAGAGTGGCAGACCGAGCTTACTCCAACGGCGAATACGATACAGCTATTGCTAATTATAGAAGAGCGCTGACTGTAAGACCGGGCGATCGCTATGCCACTGTGAGAATTCAGCAATCACAATGTATCAAAAAGTATCGACCGGCTACGGGGGCCCAGTTTAGAACATTTGGCTGTCCGACATTTTAACAGGATATGTCAAAAACCGAGGTTCTCACCTCGGTATAACTTTTGACTTTTTTAACCCCTAACTCCTTCTTCCCCTAGTCCCTAGCCCCGACGCCCTAACCCCTATTTCAAGCATTAGCTTGCTGCAAGCGTTTGTTAATTTCATCCCAGTTGAGAACATTCCACCAAGCATCTAAATATTCGGCGCGGCGGTTTTGGTATTTGAGATAATAAGCGTGTTCCCAAACATCGTTGCCCATGATAGGATAAGCACCATCCATTAACGGGCTGTCTTGGTTGGCTGTACTCGTTACCTGGAGTTTGCCGTCTTTGGTGCGTACCAGCCACGCCCAACCGCTACCGAAACGCTTCGCGCCAGCATCGTTAAACTGTTGCTTGAAGGCGGCAAAGCTGCCAAAATTAGTTTTGATGGCATCTGCGATCGCACCCGTAGGTTCTCCGCCACCATTCGGTTTCATAATTCTCCAGAACATACTGTGGTTGAGATGACCGCCGCCATTGTTGCGAACCGTAGTGCGAATATCCTCCGGGACGGTATTTAAGTTTTGCAGTAATTCTTCGACAGTCTTACCTTTGAGTTGGGGGTATTTGGCGATCGCACCGTTCAAGTTTGTCACATATGCCGCATGATGTTTATCGTGATGAAACTCCATCGTGCGAGCATCGATATATGGTTCTAAAGCATTGTAGGCATACGGTAAAGGCGGCAACTCAAACGCACCTGTGTTCTGCGCGACATTTGTCGTACTCCCAGAGGTAGATTTATTATCGGCTCTCGATATATTATCCCCAGATGCCAGACAAGCACCCACGGTAATCGAACTAACACTGGCTCCCAGTAAAATGAGGAAATGGCGGCGTGTGACAGTCATAAGCAGCACCAGCTAATGAATTGAGCGATTTAGTTAGCAGGTTTAATTTTCTCAGAATATAGGGTAAGACGCCTATAACATTTGGATGAATTTTGATAAAGCCTATAGTGATATATGAAGTATATCGCCTTTTCGATCGGCCTTCTCTTCCTCCTACTAGCTGCGCTAACAGTCTGGCAATGGGAAACGGTTTCTCGTCTTCTCGAACCTGTGATTGCCGACTCGGAAAATGTGCAGCCAACATCTCAGTTAAAAACGCCGTCAGAATTGCTGGAATACATCGTCGCTCATCCTGAAAATGTTTCCTTAGTTGCTTATGAAATTGGCAACTCAGAAACAGGAATTTTCTACCGCGATCGAGAGAAACGGCCTTTGGCTTCCACAATTAAGATTCTTATTTTAGCAGAATATGCCCGACAAGTCGAACAAGGAATACTTTCCCCCGATGAAGCGATCGATCTAAATTCCGTCAATCTTTATTACCTGCCCAACACAGATGGCGGAGCCCATCCTCAAGCCTTAAGATACTTCCGAGAAAAAAAGTATCTCAATGCAGAAAATAAAATTGCATTGCGGCATATTCCTAGTGCAATGATTCGGTACAGCAGCAACGCCGCCGCCGACTATTTAATCGAACGATTGGGACGAGAGAATATTGAAAAATTGCCATCAGTATTAGGGTTGCCTTCAGAAGATGTACCGCTTCCCATTATCGGTCAGTTTTTAAGTTGGGACGATACAGCAATATCAGCTTTGCCAGAAGAACGTTTAAAAATTTACTAGGCAATGAGTAAAACTGAATACACCAATTCAGTTTATAACTTAACATCTAAGTGGAAAAATGATGCCGCTTTTCGCGATCGAAAAATCAAAGATATGCTTAAATTTATCAGCATAAACGACCAACAGGCAATGGCAGAAGCTTTAAATCCCGGCGGAACAGCAAAGGCATACGCACAAATAATGGAGCGAATTTACACCGATTCATTGATTTCGCCAAACGCTTCCAGAATAATGCGCGAGTATTTAGAATGGCCTATGCAAAATGAGCCAGTCCGGGAAAAATTTGACGCCCTTGGTGCAAAAGGCGGTAGCTTACCCGGTATCTTAACAGAAGCTATGTATGCAAAGCAGAAAAATGCGGAACAAGGGAGAGTAGTAGCTCTATTTTTTGAAAATATTCCCTCCGATGAGTGGTTGCAGTTGATGCAAACCTATGTACAACAAGATTTTGAAATCAAACTTCTGACTGATAAGCAGTTTTTTGAGACAGTCAGACAGAAGTTACAGCACTTTTCAGGTAATTGAAGTACAGAGAAACTCCAATACTGCACGAGTTTTGGAATTGTAGGAATTGTAGGTTGGGTTGAGCGATAGCGAAACCCAACACTAAGGTGTACTGCACGGGTTTTGGAATTGTCTGTTGGGTTTCCTGGCGTCAAATTTTCAGGTAATTGAAGTACAGAGAAACTCCAATACTGCACGGGTTTTGGAATTGTAGGAATTGTAGGTTGGGTTTCCTGGCGTCAACCCAACCTACGAAAACTGGGGTGTACTGTAGAGACGTTTCATGAAACGTCTCTACAATGAAATGACCAAAAATTGAAGGGGGTAACAAACCCGAATTTGGTATAAAGCCTCCTCATATGATTTCACACAAAATTAAAGTTTGATGCCGTTGGCGTTGCATCAACCTGTACAATATTTCTTGCCGTACTACCATTTACACCACCAGCAGAACCATCTTGGTTGGCAATTGGGTCATAACCCACAAACCAAGTTGAACCGCCTGACGAGTAAATATAGAAAACAGGATTTGCCGACGTACCATTTTGGGCAGCCAATGCTGCATCCAGCTGAGCAACACTGGTAAAGTTAATACTCGCAGAGAAGATAATTAGATTCTTGCCACTAATACTCTCGCCACCAGGACCCTTAGTTAAAATCGTTACAGGTGAGGCACTAGAGATATTTCCGAAGTTGGCTGAAGTGAATTGAAATTTGTCCCCACCAGCCTGAAATTGACCACTACCAAATTTATCTGTGACGCCAGTTGGCGGAACGTTCATCCAAGAAATAATATCATTGCCATTGCCGGGATTAATGGTGTCAACAGAAGCATCGTTGCCCTGCATTAAGTCAACAGCACCACCTCCAGTTAGGACGTTAGACAGGTTGTTCCAATCATTATCGGTGATGTTATTTTGCGCTGAATTCTGCGCTCCTATGATAAAGTCACCAGAATTTGCCGATGAAACCGATGTGAGGGTAATTATCACTGTCTCATCCGGCTCGTTAATCGTAAAATCGTCGATTATACTGGCAAAAATCTTGGCACTGGTTGCGCCCTGTGGGATAGTTATCGAACCAGTTGTCCCCGAAGTAGTAAAAGTCATGCCGGACGAACCAGACAGAGTGTAATCGTTACCACTTGCCTGCCCAACAGTAGCTGTTCCCGACATATTGAAATTCACAGTTACACCCCCTGCTGGTGCAGGAGATTCGAGGTTGATAGTAAAGTTGCGTGGGGTTGCCCCAACACCAAGATTATTCTCTTGGAAATTTGTAACTGCACCGTTTACCGTAAATGGACTAACAGTAACTGAGGCAGGAGTCACCTTACCTTTAATTTGGAAATCAAAGGGATTTTCTACCCCGTCACCCCCATCACCATCATTGTTGTCAAACTGTAACGTTCCACTGACATCACCAACACTCTGACCATTAAGTTGAACACTAAAAGTAGCTGAACCTCCAGGTCCTATAGTGCTGGGAGGAGTCCCCACGAAACTGAAACCATTTGGCAATTTCCAATTACTCATGGAAAGATTTGCATTGCCAGTGTTGATGACAATAAACGATTTCGATTTGGGTACGTTTAATGGAGTAGACCCAATATCAATGGGAGTTGTGCTTCCATCCGGAATGTTGGGAGTTGAACTGCTAGTATCAAGAACGACGATTTCGGGAGCGGGTATAGTTTGCACTGTCCCTGAAATCGGGAAATAGAAAGGATTTTCTACCTTGCCATCGAGATCGGAGTCATTGTTGCTAAACAAAATTGTGCCAGTATAATTCCCAGCGCTGTTGGCATCAAGTTTTACAGTAAAGTTTGTTGATGAACCGGGTGCTATAGTCGTACTGCCAAAAGGTGTTGCCACACTGAAACCTGTTGGCAAACTCAACTTACCCAGAGTGAGATTGTCAGTGCCACTATTTTTGATAGTGAAGGTTTGAGTAAGGCTTGTACCGACTGTGGTAGTGCCAAAATTTATTGGCGTTTCCGTGGCGCTATCAATGTTATTGCTTAGCTGATCGGATACCCCAATTTCTGCGTTTGGTGGTGGTAAAGGTAACACAGTACCGGTAATGACAAAATCGAAGGGATTTTCGACTCCATCGCCGCCATCGCTGTCGTTATTACCTATTTCTAAAGAACCTTGGTATTTCCCACCCTGATTTGCATCTAATCTGATCTGGAAAGTTGTAGATTGTCCTGGTGCTACGGAACCAGGGATATTTCCCACCAAACTGAAACCATCTGGCAATTTCCATCCGCTTAGGGTCAGGGTATCGGTGCCGATATTGTTGATGGTGAAGGTTTTAAATTTTGATACTCGCAGATCCGTAGTACCAAAGTCTATAGGTGTTGTGCTGCCATCGGTGATATTAGTACCGCCATCCTTCACTTCGATTTCTGGATTGGCGGTGGGTGTCCCGGTGACTGTGCCGGCGATCGCAAAATTAAACGGATTTTCATCGCTGTCGTTATTGGCAACGACGATCTCACCTTGGTAAGTCCCGACGTTAGAGGTATCTAAGCGCACATCGAAAGTTTTGGAACTCGCTGGCGCTACGCTACCGGGAATCGTTCCCACTAAACTGAAACCTTTTGGCAGAGTCCATCCGCTTAAGGTCAGCGTATCGCTGCCGGTATTATTGATGGTGAAGGTTTTGATGTTAGATGCACCCACATTGCTACTGCCAAAGTTAATCGGCGTTGTGCTGCCATCATTAATGTTATTACCGCCATCCTTCACTTCGATTTCTGGATTAGCGGTGGGTGTCCCGGTGACGGTGCCGGCGATCGCAAAATTGAACGGATTTTCATCGCTGTCATTATTGGCAATGACAATCTCACCTTGGTAATTCCCGACAGTAGAGGTATCTAAGCGCACATCGAAAGTTTTGGAACTCGCTGGCGCTACGCTACCGGGAATCGTTCCCACTAAACTGAAACCTGTTGGCAGAGTCCATCCGCTTAAGGTCAGCGTATCGCTGCCGGTATTATTGATGGTGAAGGTTTTAATATTTACTTCGCCTGCTTTGCTGGTGCCAAAGTTTATAGGTGTTGTGCTGCCATCGGTGATATTGGTAGCGCCATTGAAAACATCTATTTCCGGATTTGCTGTTGGTGTATCGGTTACCGTTCCGGCGATCGCAAAATCGAAGGGATTTTCAATGCCATCACTGCCATCACCATCATTATTATCGATTTCTAGCTTTCCGTTAGTTGTCCCGACACTACCTGCATCAAATTTTAACTTGAAAGTAGCCTGAGAACCGGGTAATACTATTCCGGGAACAGCACTAACAAAACTAAAACCATCTGTCAATTTCC
Organism: Aerosakkonema sp. BLCC-F183; assembly: GCF_041929145.1. NCBI lineage: Bacteria > Bacillati > Cyanobacteriota > Cyanophyceae > Aerosakkonematales > Aerosakkonemataceae > Aerosakkonema > Aerosakkonema sp. BLCC-F183. The sequence continues at coordinate 106,585 of NZ_JBHFNU010000062.1, forward strand.
ATAGTGTGAGATTAAGTTGTTCGCTGCCAGTATTTTTGACTGTGAAAGTTTTAGTAATCGCTGTTCCCAGTTTGGTTGTGCCGAAGTTAAAAGGCGTGGTACTACCATCAACGATATTGTTATTTTGCTCATCCAAAACTTGAATTTCTGCCTTGGATGTTGACGTACCGCTTACGGTTCCAGAAATAGCAAAATTGAAAGGATTTTCATCGGCATCGTTATTGCCAACGGAGATATCTCCTTTGGTAGTACCCGCCGTATTTGCATCAAATTTAATTTGGAAAGTACTCTCAGTAGCATTGCCTACAATTCCCGGAAGCGTACCGACAAAACTGAATCCATTCGATAAACTCCAGTTGCTTAAGTTAAGCGCAGCGCCACCGAGGTTTTTGACTTTGAATGTTTTGATAATTGGTACACCCAGAGGCGTTGTACCGAAGTCGAAAGGTGTTGTGCTGCCATCGGCAATATCGTTATTTGCATCGCTCAAAACTTGAATTTCTGGACTTGTTGGCGGTACGGGAGTTACCGTGCCGGCGATAGCAAAATTAAACGGATTTTCGTCGGCGTCGTTGTTGCCAATATCTAAATTTCCTTGGTAATTACCACCAGCAATTGCCTCCAACTTGACATCAAAAGTAGATGAACTTCCGGGTGCGACAATCCCTGGTAAAGTTCCCACTATGCTGAAGCCAGTTGGCAATGTCCAGCCACTCAAATTAAGTGCTGTATTCCCCAAATTTTTGACTGTAAAAGTTTTAGTAATAGGTACACCTAAAGAGGTCGTGCCAAAGTTTATTGGAGTTGTCGTACCATCAATAATATCGGTGGCGTTATCGAGTACTTGAATTTCTGGATTCGATGCTTGTGCGTTGACAACACCGCTGATGTTAAAGTTGTAAGGATTTTCATCAGAATCGTTATTGACAAAGGAAATGATTCCGTTATAACTACCGATATTTGTGGCATCTAATTTGACATCAAAACTTGTCGTATTGCCGGGAGTTATAGTTGTATTTTGGAACTGATTGACGAGGGTAAAACCGTTTGGCAAACTGTTAATTGCACCGAGAGTCAGGTTAGCATTACCGATATTTTTGACGGTGAAGGTTTTGGTTACAGATGTACCAACAGTAGTTGTACCGAAATTAACGTTACCCGTATTATCGGCAATGATTGTATTGCTCTCAATTACATCAATTTCTGGGGCGTTGTTAGGGGTATTCGCATCATCATTAATAATCGTGTAAGTTGCAGTTTGCTGACTGCCAAGAGTTGCGCCGCCGATGGGATTGACCAATCTCAAATTAATTGTTTCGTCCGCTTCGACAGATGTATCTCCAAAAATGGGCAGGGCGACTGTTTTGCTAGTTTCGCCACTGTTGAAAGTGATGGTGATGGGAGAAATATTGATGTAATCGCTGCCATCTGTAGCGCTGCCAGGTGGATTATCTACTATTGCTTGAACGCTGACAATGCCATCGCTGCCACCTGTGCGTTGAACGGTGGCAACAACTTTGTTGGGGATGCCGCTATTACCTTCGTTATCGCTATAACTGGCGGCGGTAAATGAGAGAACGCCAGTACCCTTGGTAGGTGACGGCGTGCTGCCGTCATTATCTACGATTGTGAGGGTGGCAATATTTTGCTGCCCAATCGTTACCCCTCCGGTGGGTTCGGTGAGGGTTAAAATAACTGTTTCGTTGCCTTCAATAAGGGTATCGTCGAGAACGGGGACGTTAATAATTTTGGGGGCGGTATCTCCATCTGCCCAAGTGACAGTGATGAAGTTGTTGCTGTAATCGGCGGGGGATACTAAGGGAGGGGCAGAACCGATCGCAGTACCGCCATTTAGCAGAACTTTTGCACTCACAGCGCCGCTACTGCCACCGATGCGATTTACGGCGATCAATGACAGGAGTGTGCCATCTTCACCAACGGCGTAGAGAGGGCCGCTAAATTGAATTGTACCTGGGTTAGATGATGGTGGATTATTGCTATCGATAATTCTGACTTCGGCTGTTTTGGGTGGGGCAACGGTGGCACCGTTGTTGGGGAAACCCAAGGCGGCGTTAAATGTTTCTTCTCCTTCTGGTATGGTATCGCTAACGATCGGAATAACTATAGTTTTCGCGGTCTCTCCGGGGGCGAAGTTAAGTTCGATCGGATTGCCATTGTAGTCCTGGGATGATTTGGCGGTGCCATCTGATAAGAAAACGATCGCACCGACAGCTGCATCCAAATTACCTGTACGAGTTACCGTTACTAAAGTTTCGGGCGTACCGTCTTCTCTAACGCGGTATGTTGACTGACTGAACGACAAGTAGTTGTCAATGCGGATCGTCGAGTAAGTGAAATTAGCTTTGGTAATTGTATTGCTATTAACCCCTTTCAAATTCGCTAAAAATTCGCCGGTGGATTTGTCCTGGATTATGGTATTACTTTGGTTTTCACCGCTACCTTGAAAGATATTCAAATCGTCAAAAGTTAATCCACCGGTGAGGCCAATTAAATCCAAACCATAGCCAAAATCGACGATTAAGTCGGCATCGCCGATATTCGGGCCACCTGTGCTGGCAAAACCGGGTTTATCGTTGCGTCTGCCGATGACGAATACATCGTCGCCGCTACCACCTTCGAGGGTGTCTGTACCTAAGTCTCCCCAAAGAACGTCGTTGTCTTTGTCACCGTAGAGTAAGTCGTTGCCTTGACCTCCCCAGATGGTATCGTTGTTGTCACCGCCGCGAACTGTGTCTTGACCTTGGTTGCCGTAAACTAAGTCTTCGCCTTCGTTGCCATTGATGATGTCGTCGCTACCCAGACCGCAGATGGTATCTTTACCTTTTCCGCCAAAGAGAAGGTCTTTGCCATCTTTGCTGGTGTCTGTCTCCACAGTTACGGTACTGAAGACCACAACACTTATAGTTGTTTCAAATGTCTCAGTATTGGCATCGCCATATAGCAGGTCGTTACCCTCGCCACCTATAACAGTGTCATCGCCTTTGTCGCCATAAACTGTGTCGTCGCCTTTGTCGCCAAATAGTAAGTCATTGTTATCGCCACCCCTTACAAGATCTTCGCCTTGACCGCCACAAGCTGTGTCGTTGCCTTCATTGCCGTTAATGATATCTGCGTCTTGATTGCCGTATAGAAGGTCGTCGCCACCCAGACCGTAGATAATATCTTCGCCTTCATTTCCGTATAATACGTCGTCGCCATCTTGACTGAAGTCTGTATTTATATCTTCGTCGCCGACTAAAAAGTCGTTACCCTCGCCACCATATCCCGTGTCGTCGCCTAGATCTCCATAAACGGTATCGTTGTCTTTGTCACCAAATAGGGAGTCATTGTTATTCCCACCTCTAACAAGATCGTCGCCTTGACCGCCGCAAACTGTGTCTTTGCCTGTGTTGCCGTTAATGATATCTGTGTCTTGATTACCAAATAATAGGTCGTCGCCGCCCAGACCGTAGATAATATCTTCGCCTTCATTTCCGTATAATACGTCGTCGCCATCTTGGCTGAAGTCTGTGTTTAACTCTCGATCACCTATCAGTAGGTCGTTACCCAGACCGCCATAGCCCGTATCGTTGCCCAAATCCCCATAAACGGTATCGTCGCCTTTGTCTCCGAAAACCCAGTCATCATCTTGACCTCCCCGAACAAGGTCTTCGTTTTGACCGCCACGAACTAAGTCTTTGCCTTGGTTGCCATTGAGGATATCTGAGTCTTCGTTACCGTTGATAGTGTCATCCCCTTCCATTCCGAAAACGATGTCGTCGCCTGCAAATGCGCGAATTATGTCTGTAATGGATGAGGAAGTCAGGAAATCTTTGCCGGATGTTGTCTTATAGTTATCCACTTTTTTATCCTCTTCGGTAGATGTACTGAAAAAAAGTAATTTTATCCTCCTGATTATGAGGCCAATAGGGATAATACGTACAAACTTTTATAGCGTATCCTCCTTAAGGGAGATTTGCAAAGGCACTTAACTATCTAAATTCAAACAATTTATTTGCTAAGGACTGTTTGGCAAAGGCTCATAAAAACTTCTCACCTTTTGATAAGGCTGACAATTGGGTAGAGAATTATACTGAATAATGAGGTCGATGCACGATGGTAACAGGGTTTTTTCCGAATGGAAAAATTAATGACAGACCAGACTTGGCTTTTTAGCTTTTCTGGTATGAGGAGTAAAAATTTTGACCAATAACCCTTTAACTGTCCTAAACTTAATACCCATGAAAAGAGGCTTGCCTGCGATCGCAACCTTGTAAATGCACCTGTATAAACGCGATCGTCCCCCACCCAAATCTGTAAATGCACCCATCTGTAATATTACTAACAAGGGTTTCGCTCAGAACGGCCAATTTTTTCTTTGCAGGATCATAACACCAAAAGTGTTACTTACTTCTAACTTACCCAGCCAAAAGGCCGATCGTATCACACCAGGAAACTCGATTTATTATTACCCAACGATCGTCCTGGGTAGAGATTGTATAACGGAAAACAATCGAAAGTGACCTGGACAAATGCCCAGGTCAGCTTTAGCTTAATGTCAAGCACATGATAAAATATTCAACCTATTTAGTTGAACATCATAACGTTTGATGGCATCGGCGAGACATCGAACTGTGTAATACTCACAGCATTACCGGGCCCGGAGGCATCCGGATCGTAACCTAAATAGCGATTTCCACCGCTACTGTAAAGGAAGAAAAGCGCAGTTTGCGAAGTACCGTTTTGTTCGGACAATTTTAAATCTACTTCCGCAACATCGGTGAAGTCAATAGTGGAATCAAAAACGACCAGCGTACTGGCACTAATGTCATCGCCCTCATGACCTAAACTGGAAACGCTGACCGGATCGATCTCAGAAATATTTCCGTAGTTTGCTTTTGCGAATTGTACTATGTCTTCCTCTGGAGAAAATCCGGTGATTATATCTGTAACCCCCATTGGCGGAACAAATGTCCAAGTCAGGAAGTCTGCACCACCTCCAGGACTGATGCGATCGACTCCTCCGTCGTTACCTTGAATTGTATCCGAACCATCACTTCCCAGAATCTGAACTTCGGAAGACGAAGAGTTCACTGTTGCTGTTAAGTCAAAATTGAAGGGATTTTCATTGCTATCATTGGTATCGATAGAAATACTACCTTCGAGATTTTCCGCCTTCGCAGTATCCACGTTAATAGTGAAAGTTGCTTGACTTCCCGGCGCTACAATGCCTGGAGTAATTCCCACCAAACTGAACCCATCTGACAAACTCCAATTACTCAAATTAAGAGTATCGTTGGGGCCGATATTTTTGATGGTGAAAGTTTTAGTTAAGGTTTGACCAACAGTAGTTGTCCCAAAGTCGATCGCCTCTGTGCTGCCATCAACAATATTCGTACTGCCATCGAGGATTTGGATTTCCGAACCTGATGTGTTCGATGACGAATCTTCCACCGTTGCTGCTACGGCAAAATTGAAAGGATTTTCATCGCTATCGTTGTTAGCGATCGCCAGATTTCCCGCGAGATTGCCAGATGTTGCCGTATCGACTTTGAGAATAAATTGAGATGCACTGTTAGGCGCTAGATTGGTGGGGATACTTCCCTGCAAACTGAACCCATTTGGCAAACTCCAATTACTCAAGATCAGATTATCGCTACTGCTGGTATTTTTGATGCTAAAGGTTTTAGTTAAAGTCGCACCAACATTAGCTGTACCGAAGTCGATCGCCTCTGTGCTGCCATCAACAATATCCGCACTGCCATCGAGGATTTGGATTTCCGAACCTGATGTGTTCGATGACGAATCCTCGACAGTTGCTTCGACGGCAAAATTGAAAGTACTTTCATCCTTATCGTTGCTATTGATGGCAATAATTCCTTCCGGATTCCCCGCCTTACTGGTAGCGACTTCGACAGTGAAATAAGCGCTACTCTTAGGCGCTACAGTTCCGGGAATAGTTCCCACCAAACAGAAATTATCAGGCAAAGTCCATTGAGTCAAATTGAGAGTATCGGTAGTACTGGTATTTTGGATGGTGAAAGTTTTAGTCAGTTTAGCACCAACCGTTGCTGTACCTAGATCGATCGCCTGCGTCGTACCATCAACAATATTGGTACTGCCATCCAGGATTTGAATTTCCGGATTCAATGCAGTATGCGACAAACCCTCATCATCAGTTATGGTGAGGACAGCAGAATTCAGCGTCCCAATTGTCGCGCCGCCTGTAGAATCGCATAAACTGACATTGACAGTTTCGTTGCCCTCAATAACTGTATCGTTGAAGATGGGAATGTTGACAACTTTGGGTACAGTATCTCCATCTGCCCAGTTGACGGCGATAAAGTTATTGTTGTAATCTGCTCCTGATGAAGGTGATGTGCCACCCAAAGCAGTACCGCCATTCAATAAGAGTTTGGCACTCACCGCACCCTGACTGCCGCCAGTGCGAGTTACCGTTACGGATGCGATCGGCGTACCATTTTCATCAACAGCAAAAGTAGGACTGGTAAACTCAAGAGTGCCTGCGTTAGTTGGAGACGAAGTGGGAGAAGAACTTGTACCATCTTGGATAGTCACAGTAGCTGTTTTGGGTGGTGCAACTGTCGCACCGTTAGCAGGGAAACCTAAAGCTAAGTTAAACGTTTCGTCACCTTCTGCGATCGAATCATTCACAATCGGAATATTTACCGTTTTTAAGGTTTCGCCAGCCGCAAAATTAATCGCAATGGGAGTGCTATTGTAGTAGTCATCTGGCGATTTCGCAGTGCCATCTGTGGCGAACAAAGTAGCGCTAACCGCTTCATCAATACCATCTGTACGACTTATCGTTACCGCTACTGCCGATGTGCCGTCTTCTCTAACGCGAATATCTTCGTTAGTAAAGGATAAGTAATTGTCAATTCGGATGGGAGAGTAAGTGAAGTTAGCTTTAGTAATGCTGTCTATGTCAACCCCTTTCAAATTCACCAAATACTCCTTGGTGATTTTATCTTGAATGAGGATATTACCTGCATTTTCACCGCTACCTTCTAAGATATTTAAATCCTCAAAGTTCAGTCCGCCAGTTAAGGCAATTAAATCTAAACCATCGCCAAAATCTGTGATGTAGTCGGCATCGGCAATGGTAGGGCCACCAGTGGTGAGAAAACCAGATACATCGTTACGTCTACCGATGACAAATACATCGTCACCACTACCACCGCTGAGACTATCTGCGCCTAAATCTCCCCAAAGAACGTCGTTATCTTCATCGCCAAAAACTCGATCGTTGTCTCTACCGCCGCGTAGAGTGTCTCTACCTTCACCTCCATAAACTATATCGTTGCCTTCATTGCCATCAACAAAATCGGAATCTTCGTTACCGTATAGCAAATCGTTGCCATCTAAACCAAGGACATAATCTTTTCCTTGTTCGCCATGTAAAACATCGCTGCCATTGCCACCAAAATCAGCTTCTGGGCCTTGACCGCCAAATAGATAATCATCTCCCTCGCCGCCATACCCGGTGTCGTCACCTAAATCTCCATAAATGGTGTCGTTGTTTTTGTCACCAAATATAACGTCATTGTTCTGTCCGCCGCGCACAATATCGTTGTTTTGACCGCCGCGAACTGTGTCGTTACCTTCGTTGCCATTAACAATATCTGCATCTTCGTTGCCAAATGCTAGGTCATCGCCACCCAGACCGAGAACAATATCATTGTCCTGTTCGCCAAATAAAACATCATTGCCATTGCCGCCATAGTCTGCTTCTGGGCCTTGACCGCCAAATAGTTGGTCTTGACCTTGGCCGCCATAACCGGTGTCATTACCTAAATCCCCATAAATAATATCGTTGCCTTCATTTGCTAGTAGCGAGTCATTGTTCTGACCGCCGCGCAAGGTATCTTTGCCGATATCGCCAATAACTAAATCGTTATTTTCGTTGCCATTGATGAGATCTAAATCTTCGTTACCGTTGAGGATGTCTTCCCCTTCCATACCAAAAATGGTGTCATTATTTTCTAATGCTGGAATGCTGTCGGAAACGGGAGAACCAGTCAAAAAATCGCTGCCGGTTGTGGGATTTAAGGTAGCCAATTTCTTTACTCCTAACAGGTAGAGCCACTGCTTTACTGTTCAGGTTATCGATTCAATTTAATTTTCTCTTCATTATTTATGAAGATATTTGATGACTAATAGGCAGTTTTTTCTTAGTAATAATTGCAATTTTTAATTGCGCCTCTTCCTTGCTGTGGGTGATGATCCGGTCTATAGATAGATTATTTTTACTGAGTGAAAAGCCCAACAAGCTCAACCAAAAGTCGATCGCAAGATAGGTTTTTAATTTGAAAAATAGTTTAAAATTCCCAACAAAGCGTTTTGATATTTTTTAGTGAGCAATTGCTCACTAAAAAACCGGTTTCTTCAAGAAACCGGTTTTCTGAGAAAATACCTCTAGCCTTTGACAATCTCGCGCACGGAAGGCTGTCCGTCCTTAATTTCGCCTACCAGCACTAAATTCGTGGTGTTGACAAATAAGCCATTTTCGAGAACACCGGGAATGTTGTTAAGTGTTTTCTCTAGTTCGGCTGGGTCATCAATGCTGTCAAATTTGACATCGATTACCATATTTCCCTGATCGGTAACTACTGGGCCCGCTTTTTTGATGCCCATTCGCAATTCTGGTTTGCCGCCGAGTTTTTCAATGGCACGCATGACGGGTGCGTATGCCATCGGTATAACTTCTACCGGTACCTTGAAGGTGGAACCGAGCTTGTCTACGAGTTTGGAACTATCCACAACTACGATAAACTGGGCAGCGAGGGTATCGACGACTTTTTCGCGGGTGTGGGCAGCGCCGCCACCTTTGATTAAATTAAGTTGGGGGTCAACTTCATCGGCACCGTCAATGGCGATATCGATCCGATCGATTACATCCAGTGTCGTCAGGGGAATGCCATACTCTCTGGCTAACACTTCCGCCTGAAACGAGGTGGGGACGCCTATGATATCTTTTAATTCGCCGGATTTGAGGCGATCGCCCAAAAATTGTATCGCGTAAGCTGTAGTAGAGCCAGTTCCCAGCCCTACAATAGAACCAGATTGCACGCGATCGGCAGCAGCTTTGCCGACTTGCTGTTTCATCAATTTAGAGGCGTCCATTTCTGCGGTCATTCACTAAACTCCTTCGTCGTCGGTTAAAAGGTCATCGGTCAAAAGGTCAAAAGGTCATTTCATTCCTATTCCCCGATCGCCAATTACCTGTTCCGCGATTAAAATAACTCCAGCGTTAACTTTACCGCGTCAAGGGCAAGCTAATTAGGATGCAAAGTCAACTTCATTCAGAAGCAGCGCAAAACTTCTGCAACATCGGCAACCAACTCAAAAGTCAGCAAAAACTCCATGAAGCGATGGAAAGCTACCAAAAGGCGCTAGAAATTCAACCAGACTACGCCCAGGTACACTACGAGCTCGGTGAGTTATACTTGCGGCAAAGGAAGTTCCCTGAAGCGATCGAATCCTGCAAACTCGCCCTGAAGTTACAACCGGATGAAGCCCCGACTTACAAGATTTTAGGCAACGCCCTGCAAGCCCAAGGCAAGATAGAAGAAGCTCTTCGCGCTTACAATAAGGCGTTGGCAATTAACCCGGACTTTGCGGAAGCTTATGTCAATAAAGCGACAATGCTTTCCAAGCTGGGTCAGTCAGAAGAAGCGATCGCCCACTATCAAAAAGCGATCGACCTCAAACCAGACCTGGCAGCTGCATATTGGAATTTGGCAAATGTTTTTATGCAGTTGGGTCGATCGGATGAAGCAGTTCCGTGCTGGCAAAAGGCTTTACAACTCAAACCAGAACTCCTAAACGCCGAAACTCTCAACGATCTGGGAACGGCTGTCGGCAAACAAGGTAAGTGGTCTGAGGCGATCGCATACTACAAACGTGCGGTGGCGTTAAAACCGAATTACCCCATTGCACATTTTAACTTGGGTACGGCTCTCAAACAACAAGGTCAAATAGAGGAAGCGATCGTCCATTTCCAAACCACGATCGATCTCAAACCAGATTACGCAGAAGCCTACAATCAGTTAGGCAATGCTTTCGTCGAACAAGAGAAGTTTTCACAAGCCCTCGTTCAGTACGGGAAAATACTTCAAATCCTACCAAAATCGGCCAAAGCATATTTTAACATCGGGGCAGCGCTAGCACAACAAGATAAATTTGAAGAGGCGATCGTCCAGTTCCAAAAAGCGATCGAACTGCAACCCGACTTAGCCGAAGCTTACTATAACATCGGGATGTCAGTGCAACGGCAAACTCAGCAACAAGGTCAGCTGAATGTCGAGAAGTTCAGATATGCAATCAACACTCTCTTCAAAGCTATTAAAATCCACCCCGATCGATTGCTTTCCCATTTGTGTCTGTCCCAGTTAATCGGCGGGCCAAACAATAATGCTAATTTTGCCCTACTCAGAGAAGCGGCAGATGATTACATCCAGAATTGTGGCGAAAACGGTCAACTAATTGCTGCCGCAACTTTTATCGCTACATATGTTAAATCTGGACTCAATCAAATTGCCTGGGAGAAATTTTTGCAAATCGAACCGCTAATTTATCAGCGCTTGTCAGAATTAAAATCAGAAGAAATAGCAATACTCTATACACAAGTTTTGTTTCATATCAATTATTTGCGGGATGATTTACTTGCCAACTCTAAACTGGCCAAGACAATTGGCGAAAAATATGCAGAAAAAGTGATTAACGCTAAGCAAGAGCAAATTTACAATATTCTACCAAAAAGTAAAGGTTCGTCAAAACTAAGAATAGGCTTTTTGTCGAGTTACTTTGTCAGACACTCTGTAGGCTGGTGTAGTTATGACAGCATCCGAGCATTAACCGACCTGACGCAAAATGTCTACTTGTATGTCACGGGCAATCGCAAATCAGATGATAGAACTAAGCTATTTGAACAGGCTTGTACCAGATTTTATAGACCCCAAAAGTTGGCCAATGGCGGCGCGGAAACAAACGAAATAATCGCACAAATATTAAAAGATGAAGTGGATGTATTAATCGATTTGGATTCTCTCACAGTCCCCATTCAAGTCGATATTATTTATAAAAAACCAGCGCCTGTGTGTATATCTTGGTTGGGATTTGAACCGCCATTCACAGATGCAAACAATTACTTCCTATGCGATTGGCACACGCACCCCGCAGGCACAGAACAATACAATCGGGAACAGTTAGTTCGTCTGCCAGATTCATTTGTTGCAGTTTCTGGATTTGAATGCCAATCCGTACAGCGAGAAGTTACCAGAAAATCTATGCGGATCGCTGAAGATCAGGTAGTTTACTTATGCGTTGCGCCTGCATATAAAATGAATCCAGATCTGATAAAAGCGCAGGTAAAAATCCTCAAGCACGTACCTGATAGCATATTGCTATATAAGGGACACACAGGCGATCGAGAAATAATTAAAGCGACTTATCAGAAGGAATGTGAAGCAATTGGTGTGCGCTTTAACCGCATAAAATTTATGCCGATAACAAAGACGGAAGAAGAACATAGAGCAAGTTACAAAATAGCCGATGTTTTGCTGGATTCCTATCCTTATAATGGTGGGACGCATAACTTGGAAGCATTGTGGTTTGAGTTGCCAGTTGTAACTAGAATAGGTGAGCAGTATCTTTCCAGAATGGCATATTCTTTTTTACAATCTCTTTCTATTTCAACTGGCGTAGCTAAGAGTTGGGAAGAGTACACAGATTGGGGAATAAAACTCGGTAACGACACCGAGTTAAGGCTTTCAGTCCGAGAGCAAATTGTGCGATCGAAACAACCTGAAAATTTAGCCCCTTTGTGGAACACGAAAAAATTTGCTCAGGATATGTACAACATATTTGAAGAACTTGTAGCTAAACAAAAATGACTCAAATCAAAAGTCAAAAGTCAAAAGTCAAAAGTCAAAAGTCAAAAAAAAGAATAAATAATGCACTGGAAGACAATAAGCAACGACCGCTTACCACCAACCACTGACCACTGACTAATGACCAAAGAACAGCAGCATCCTCAATATAGTAAAGACCGCAAAGTTGTCGATAACCTCTTAGTAGGAAAGCCCAGTGAATACAACCTAGCTGAATTAGCGCGGTTGCGAATTCGCTACCTTGGTTTTCCCGGTGCGAGAGATATCAAGGGAGACTTGGACAAAGTTCTGCAAATGTGGGGTATGAACGAAGAGGAACTTTACGAAACTACCCGCAAAATTCATGCGAAAGGGGAAGTTTATAAAACTCGCGGTAGCGATAGCGAAGATTGGGCTTAGGTGATGTACATAAAAATCCGCTTTCTTGAAGAAACTGGGTTTCTGTACTGCACTTCATACAACTGGAAGTTGCTGTAATTACTTCTCTAGAGCGCCAGTCTAGTAGAATAAATTGACAAAAAGAACGAAATATGTACTATGTAGGGGCGAAGCATTCGGGCGACAATTTATGGCACAACACCCAAGATTTTTTGTCCGTAGGCGATAGCCTGCCGGCAGGCATATGCTTCACCCTGCCGAGGTTTCTATCAGCAACACACCTTATTTCTTTTGTCAACCTCTTTTACTGGACTGGCACTCTAGACGCTATTTTCCTGAGAATTTACTTTTTGACGAGATGACGACAGTAACTCCTCCTTAGTAATTGGCGTTCTCCTGAGAGTATCTAGAGGAACTAGAAACTCACATTGTTGAATTTTCATATCCAGCGCATCAAACACCGCCATTACATCAAGAAAGCTCGCATTATCATAATCTTGTTCCTCATATTGCTGAATTTGCTCCTCTGTCAACCCAGCTAAATCTCCTAGTTCTTTTTGGGTGAGTTTAGCTGCCATCCGAGCTTTGATCAGTACTTCCGGTAGATAATTTATCTCATCAAGTTTCAACACTATTGGAGTATAACGATCGTGATTTGTAAGGGTTTCGTATTCTTCAATTTGTTCCCTAAGCTCATCAACTTTACTCTGGTATGAATCCTTCAAAAGTTTCCACCGCTTCGGGTCGTTTCTCAAACTTTCGCTATGATCGAATGCTGCTACTGTCTGTTCAAATTTATGCAACCAATCTATGGTGTTGCGATAGTGTTGTTCTGTTTTTATCATCATACGTTCCACCTCAATAAGTCAATAGCAATAACGCCTTTGCTTCTATTAGTTCTTGTGTCAAATTGAAAAAAATCTAGATAGGTTATACCAGAAATGTCCGCCGGGTAATCAGAGGGAAAAATTTCACCTCCATACCTGGTTTTTTGCTCTGCACGCTTTTGGGCAAAATTATATAAGCTGGGAGCAATACTTTGTAAGTAGTTGATATCTAAAAGTTCGTCCCATGTTGCCCAGTGAATTCCTGGGGTTAGGTAGCCGTCATCGTCAAATTCTGGAATCATTATATCATTTTAACCAATTAGGGAGATGCGTGCGATCGCCTTCATTCTCCAAACCATACAACATCGCCGCCAGTCGGTAATTAATAGCCATTGAATTGGCAAATACTTTCGTCAAATTATCTGCTAATTCATCTACAAAAGTCTGTTCTGCTTCTGTTAATTGTGTCTGTTTAAAAGTACTATTTTGCAAAATTTTATGAGCCTTACCGACTTTTCCCAAATAGAAACTTTCCAGTTCTTCAACTGCTGCACTCAACCAAAAATCAGCTATGCGTTTGCGAATTAAGCGTAAGTCTGCCAATACCGATTCATCTTCTGGATCGATTTCGTAGAGGTTGATACTTCCACTTAGCAGATTGAGAAATTGCGATGAATCGATAGTTTCTTCCAGCAACTGCCGCTCAAACTTTTCGACATGAATTGATAACTCAGCGGAGACTTTCTTAGCATTTTCTATACTTGCAACAGCTTCCAGCAAGGCTGAGCTAACTAAGTCAGCCATTTTTGACCACGAAAACTTTTGAGATTGTCGTAAGCCAGCCGAAATTAATGATTGGCGAACATCGGGCTTTTGAACTTCAGATAAAGCTTTTGTTAATTCATCGACATCACTATCATTTACATAAATTGCCGCTTCTCCAGCCACTTCGGGAATAGAGGCATTTGCACAAGTAATTACCGGACATCCGCAGGCTAAAGCCTCAACTATAGGTAATCCAAATCCTTCATATTTTGATGGATAAACTAATGCGATCGCACCAGAATAAGCTAATTTTAATTCTTCATCTTCTAATTGCAATTTATGAATTGCAACACCCGATACAAAGGGTTTATAATCGTTTTCTGATAAGAGACTAGCACCTGTACAAACAATCTCAAAATCTTCTTTATTTGTCAGTTTTGCCAAAGCTTGAATAAACAAAATGCTATTTTTGTAACCTGTTGACGCACCAACTAAAATAAAGTAAGGTTTTGAAATGCTATACTTTGCTCTAAAACGGCTAATTTCTTCAGGAATAGATGGTGAAAATATACTTTTGACACCACAATGAGCTACAGTTATAGAACTGGCAGGAATATGGGGAAAAAACTTTGCTAAATCGCGGGCTGTATTTTCTGAAATCGCAATGTATCTATATGCGTGACGGATAGCATAATGTTTCTCGCGCCACATAGCTTCGGCAATATTCCACTGCATAACTTCTGGAATCATATCATATGCCATAAACACAGATGGCGTTGAAATAGGTGTTGTATAGTAGGTTGAAATAAATAAGTCAGCATTTTCTTCATCGCAGACTTGCTGCAACATTCTGCGGTCTGCATCTGTGCTGCTATAGTTATATTGTTGCACATTTCGATATCGGATACCAGAAATTTTGGGAGCAGTACCAATTCGATCGAGTACAACAATATGCTTTGCCCATCCACTGGCTGCCCACTCTTCTAGCAATGACCTCCAAACGCGAGCAATTCCCGTTTTATAGAATTGAAAGAATATAGTATCAATAACTATTTTAGGATATATTTTTTGATAGGTTACAGTTTTTTTCCTCATCTCATCTTGTCGGAACAATTGCCAACTTATGCCATTTTTTCCTATTTGAAAAATTGGTACTACGCCCCATGATTGAGCGGTATCAACCATAGTCTCATCTTTAACCCATGAAAAATAATCGCGCAATAGTACTGGAAATATTTGATTTTTCTGTAACTCTTTCCATTTAATAACAGCATTTTTATACCCGTAGTATTGTTCTTTAAATTGCAACTGATTGATAGTCACATATGCAAAATGTTGAAAAATCAATCCCTCCTTTTCAGTTTCTTGATGTAAAAAAGGGTTGACGGCAGCAATATTTCTATATTGACCATTTGGTAATGGCTCCACTAATATTGGAGGTTCGTGTGCCGCCCAAAAATACCCTGGTTTATATCTCCATGTTCTCAACCAATCCTGCTGAGGATTTTGTCCATAACAATTACGACTGCTAATAATTAAATTCTCTCCTACAAAATACCAGCACCAGTAAAAAGCGGCTGTCTTATCAGGGTTTTTGATAAATATTTGTCGCGCCGTACATAGTTGCTCTACAGTCCATAGTTCATCTACATCCACCTGCCACAGCAAACATTCTTCTTGAATATTGACAAGTGGAGCATTCACCATTTCCCGTTTTCCGTTCCAAAAAACAGACTCTGGCTTCCGATAAACTGTGATTTTTTCAGGGTATAATTGTGTCAGTTCGTCTAGATATTCTGTTGTGCCATCATTGCTACGTCCGTTGTAATGGATGTCTGCTGTTATTTTTCCACCCAACTGCAAACTCCAAGCAGTGTCATGCTTTAAATCAGCTACACCTTCAACAATGTGCCAATGCCATTTGAAAGGTAATTGGTTAAAAATTTCGATCTGATAACGAATAAATGGTTGCCCATTAAGGACTATCGTAAAGAAGTGAACTGGTGGATACAACAAACTATCTTTATTCATTTTCACTTATTTTTTTAATACCTTATTTCCAGAAGATTTGCTGTCTTTTTGGGCAATGGGTTTCGGCTTGCTCTCTTCTATAGAGGTTGTCACAGGTACGGGTGGATGAGTCGCAGAAGTATGATTTGCCATTTCCGGAATTTGCATATTTGTTGCTGACGCCATAGGAGTCAAAAACTGTGCAACTTCAACTTGTTCCTGTAGTTGCTCTGTGGAAGATACCAAACCGCTCAACTCGTTAACCAGGTTGCGTAAATTATTGCGGAATCTGGGATCTCCTGTCAACTCATCGAGGTCAGATGTGATTTTTTGTGCGTTCTCAAACGTGACGCGAGCGGAATCTAATGTTTGTTGTAGAGTTAGTAAATAATTTGGGTCATTCAACGAGTTGGAGATATCGCGTAAATTGGCTGAAGCTTGCGCTGCATTGGCAGATAGAGTTTCTAAGTTACGGATAAATTCTCCTTGCAAAACGCGATCGATCGCCGGCGAAAGGTTGGCTACCGTAACGCGAAGCTGTTCGCTAGTTTGGCTGAGATTGTTGAGGGTATTGACAAGTGCAGCTTGATTTGTTTTGACTAAACTATTGATATTTGTAAGTAAATCGCTGGCTTGACCGGCTGTTACACTAAATCGATCGGCTGTTGTATCAAATTTACCCGCCGTCTGAGTAACAGTCTCGTTAATTTGATTTGCCGTTCGAGTAGCCGTAGCATCAATTCGATTCACAGCTACGGAAACTTGGTCGGCAGTTCGACCGAATTTGTCTATAGTTGTACCAATGCGATCGGTAGTACGACCTAATTTATCAGCAGTCGCACCGATGCGATCGGTAGTTTGATTAACCGCAACATTAATTTGACCGGCAGTTCCAGCAAATCGATCGGCAGTTTGATTGAGTTTGTCAGCAGTTCCACCGAATTTGGCGATAGTTAGGTTAACATTATCCGCTGTGTTGCCGAATTTGGCAATTGTTTGATTTAGTCGATCGGCAGTTCCGCCGAATCGATCGACTGTTGTACCCAATTTTTGCGCCGTTGCACCAACCGCATTCGCCGCCGCCGATACATTTCTCAAATCTTGCTTTACCGATACGATCAAACCAGACAGTTCTCGTGTCAGTTGAGTCACTCCCTGTGCCGCTACAGATGTGTTTGCTACTGCCGAATTTATGTTCTCAAAAAACTTGGGGTCGCTGTACAAATTGGCAAAGCGCACGGCAACGCGAATTAGTTCATCCAAACTAATTCCCACCCTACCTTGCAAACGTTCGTTGTTACAGATAATCAAGTTGCGATCTTTACAGTCAGGGGCAAACGGGTTAGCACCTCGAACATCAACTGGTACAGTATTTATAGGTACGATATCGATAGTATTTTCGCTAATTAAACCAGATTGATTTGCTTCTACTACAACATCGCGAGGAATCGCTAAATCTGATTGGGTAATTTCAATTTCAACTTCAACTCCATTCGCTTGTGGTTTGATGTTGCTAACTTTGCCAACAGCGACACCGCGATATCGCACTGGCGTTCCTACTTGCATACCAGCTGCGTTAGCAAACTCAACGATCGCTTTATAGGTACGAGTGCCGAAATATGTGCCGCGCAACCACAAAACCAATGCAGCGAATAAGCCTATTCCCAACAAAAATAACAAACCGACAGAGCCTTCCCGAACTGTTCGCGATCGCATCTCCTCTCCCCCAACCGACTTTAGATTTTGGCTTTTGGATTTTGGATTTTAGATTTGAAGACTTGCGACGATCGAAAACTATTAGAGTTATCTTAACCGGCTACTTGAATCGGCCCTTCTACGCTACCGCTAAAAAATTGCCGGATCAAAGCGTTATCGGTCGTATCGATCTCGCTAAGACTTCCCGACCACTGCACCTTACCCCGGTAGAGGAACACAATTCGATCGGCAGTACGGCGGATCGTGCTGTCTTGGTGAGTAACAATAACGTAGCTGCTGCAACCTCCTTCATTACACTGTAACTGGCGGATCAAATCCTCAATCACCGTAGAAGCAACCGGGTCTAGTCCGGCGGTAGGCTCATCGTACAGCAAAACTTCTGGGGTATCCTTGGGATTTTCTGGATTTGACATAATCGCACGCGCAAAACTCACCCGTTTACGCATCCCGCCCGATAATTGAGAAGGATAGCGATCGCCAATTCCTGGCAATCCCACCATCTCCAGCTTTTCGTTAACCAGTTCGCGAATGACGCGGCGCGGCAGTTTAGAATGTTGAAACAGCACAAAACCGACATTTTCCTCTACTGTCAGCGAGTCGAACAAAGCCGCTTGCTGGAAAACCATGCCAATGCCGATCAAATCTTCTGCATCTTCCACCAACCCACGCCGTCGCTCTCCTTTAATATAAATCTCGCCAGCATCGGGAGCTAACAAACCAGAAATTATGCGTAAAATCGTCGATTTTCCCGTACCGGAGGGGCCAATAATCGCCAGCGCTTCGCCTTGGTAAATCGTCAAATCGACTTCATCTAAGACTAAAGCATCGCCAAAAGACTTACTGATTTCCTTTAGTTCAATTAACGGCTCAGCCATAAAAGTTCTCAGTGTTGAGTCACACGATTTTGGATTTTGGATTTTGGATTAGTTGGGCAGGTTGAAATTTGGAAAAATTTTTTGATGATTTTCTGGAAATGGAAGGCTATAAACTTCTTTTTTTTGGGTAAAAAAATTATAATTTATTATCATGACAGACATCCAACAGTTACTAACAGAAATCCAGCAAGAAGCTCAAAGTTCTGAGTTTCCCATCGACGAACCAGTCTATCGTGCAGCAGGTTTAGAGCCCACCCAGCCAATTCTATACGCAGGTAACCTAGAAAGCCAGCTATGCTTTTTTGCGCGAGATTTAGGCAAAGATGAAGTAATTGCCCGTCAACCGCTTTATGGCGCAGCAGGCAAGCTCGTCCGCCTGGGTCTCTACCGCGCTATCTACGGTAAAGAGCCGAGCGACAATGGAGATTTACAAACCGTTCTCGATCGAGTTCTCTTCACCAACACCGTTCCTTACAAGCCACCTGGGAACAAAGCTTACTCAGAAGCCGTCAAAAAGAGATTTCGTCCTTTTCTAGAGCGTTTGCTGGTATTTCACTGGCAAGGAAATCAAATTATCACGTTGGGGAATGAAGCTTTTAAATGGTTTTCTCCCTATGCTGGCAAAGGCGTGGCGGCGGAATTTTTTGAAGGTAGCGATCGCTACACGGCCAGCTTGCAAGTTACCCTCCAAGCAAAAGATAACCAAGGCAATCTGCATCAACGTGTTGTGACGCTGATGCCCCTACCTCACCCTTCTCCCCTCAACCAACAATATTACGCCCAATTTCCCCAAATGCTTCAGCAGCGCCTAGCCGAAATTAGGGGCTAGGGATTAGGAGCTAGGGGGAAGAGGGAGCGGGGGAGCAGAAGAATTAATCTTTTCCCTTTTCCCTTTTCCCTTTTCCCTCTTCCCTCTTCCCTCTTCCTCTTCCTCTTCCCTAACCCCTAGCCCCTCACCCCTAGTCCCTTTTTTTGACTTTTGACTTTTGACTGTCCCACTTCCCCCTGAAGCTTTCATCTCTCACCAGGAACACCGATGGGGATGTTTAAGTCTTGGATATGGGTATACTCAGATTAATAGCTTTAAATCTATCGGCGGTGCTAAATTGTCATCTGCCAAAAGTAATATAGTTTCGCTTTTGGAGTCTTTGACGGCTAAGCCGATATAACTGTTAGTCGTTATTGCACAAGTAGGTATTTATATGGGTTGGAAAAAACCCCTCCTAAATCTGGCAACGCTTTCATTAACGGTATCTCTGGGATTGGCTATCATCCCTCGCTTCCCAGCCAAAGTACAAGCACAGCAAAAACAAACCTCTGTCGCTCAAAGGATACCTGGCAGTTGGGAAATTTCTCAGGCATTTCAGGCTCCAAATAGAGGCGCACCTAGCAGCACTGCCGGAGGCGCGTCGCGTCGTACCCAATGCGGAACAGAGAAATACGAAGATGACGGCTCTTTTGCTGTATTGATGCCAACAGATAGTAAAACAAATAGTAAATTCGGCTTGACGGCAACAGCAAATCCAAAATTCTTCTTTTATATTCGCTTCACTTCTGCACCTACCGCAAAATTTGTTCTCAAGGATAACCAGGATAACAATATTATTGAGAAAACATTTGCTATTGCTGGCACACCCGGTATTGTGAGCTTCAGCCCCTTTGAAGGTGAAAATTTATCGTCTTTAGAGAAAGGAAAAAGTTATAAATGGATGTTGCTACTTAATTGTAACGACCAAATTAACAGTCCTATAGTGCAAGGTTTCATAGAACTAACTGACCCCAGTCCAACTTTAACGCAACAACTCAAGGAAGCCCAAGGAGAGCGCGATCGCCTAGCATTGTATGCTAAAAATGGTATTTGGTACGAGGCGCTCAGCACTATAGCAGAACTACACCGCACCGATCCTAATAATCCAGACGTAGCAGCTGCCTGGGAAGAACTGTTAAAATCAGTCGGACTGGAGGAACTCGCCAAAGAGCCTTTGGTCGATTGCTGTAAAGCAGTAACGACGACTGCATCACCTTAGCGATTGATGCACATCAAGTCGGCCTTCATGTATCCAGGATAGCGCCCGATGGCTAGTTAATAGACACTTTTACGGTTTGCTATTTCTTGCTGGGGGCGCAGCCTTGTCGCTACAATGACTAAAGCCAAAGTCCCGCTTATTTTAAATTTCATAGCCTTAGACAAAATAAACTTGAAAATTTGGCGCGACAACTGCACGACAAAGCACGACAAAAAGTCGAACTTGCGATCGCACAACACCTAATACTAAAATCCCTGAAGTCCGATTATTGCAAGGACTCCAGGGATTTTTTCTGATGGGCGACCAGGGGCTCGAACCCTGAACCACCGGATTAAGAGTCCGCTGCTCTACCATTGAGCTAGTCGCCCTCCGAATTGCTATCATAACAAATTCAACAATATTTATGCAGCGATCGCCTAAAATTTTTTAAGTCGGAGAAGTGACAAGCTGATTGTTTGACCGGTCTAGAGTGTGGGAACGCTTACTCTGAGAGGGTAAGAACTTGCACGCCTTCATAATTTCGTAGAGATTGACATCTTTCTCCAGCAAGCAAGCGTGACCGCTTTCGGGTAGCACGGCGATTTGGACATTGGGTAAGCTTTCCGCTAAGCGTTCGGCTTCAGTTGCAGAGGGTAGCAGGCGATCGGACCCACCCGCAACAATCAGCACCGGTTGACCGATGCGATGTAACTCGATATTCTCAACATCAAAATCTTTGAGCAGAGATAGTCGCCACACAGCTGTTTTCTGAGGTACCATCTGCACAGCTTCTATGAGAGCTTGACGGTCTTCGGGGGCAATTCTTCCCAAAGCCGCTAAAACTGGCAAACCTACCAACGAACCGAACTGATAAAAGCTCTCCGGTACGATCTTAGTCAAAGGGATGCCGAAATATATCCAAGAGCGACGACTTATAGAAGAAGCTGGGTTGACTAAAATCAGGCGTTCAAATAGTTGAGGAGCTCGCAGCGCGACTTTAATCGCCAAGCAACCGCCAAACGACTCGCCGCACAAATAAACCGATCGCTGGGGATCTTGCTTTATTTCTGCTTCGATCAGTCCCACAACTTTATCCGCCAGAACATCCCAGTTTGTCAAGTCATTGGCTGGGATCGCCAAACAGCGTATATCGAAGCCAGTTTCCAAACCAGCCGTTTGCGATCGAAACAGTTGACCCGTACCATCCATTCCTGGCAGAAAAACAAATAGAGGGCAATCTGGCTTAAGTGCTTTGGGCGTCAAAAAGCAAGGGTGACTTTTGATCTGTGGCATCGTTAAATAAATAATTCAATCTCAATAACAGCCCCGACGGAGCAGTTCGGCAATTTCAGTTTGACAGTAATGCGTAATCTCAGCAACGACTGTTTTTGCCTGTTTGCCTTGATAGTATTCCCGTTGGGAAGCCCTTATCCAACAAGGACGACCGATGAGAACGTTGACTCGGCGATATACTACCAGAGGATGCCAACCCGATCGAGCGAACAACGGTTCTGAAGGGTCAAACAAGCTCAATAGCTTGAGGGGAACGGCTGAACTTACCGATTCCTCAATCGAAGCGATCGTCACTGGCAATATTACCAAATCTGGCACCGCAGCTCGCAAAGCCAAATGTGCGAATCCCCTTTGAAACTTGCCTAATTTATCCGGCGGGCTAAATTTGACCATAGGTTGCGCCCCTTCCGGAAACACTCCCACTACCTGCTGAGCCTGTAAAAGTCCGATCGCCCGATCGAAAAAATGCTGCTGCCTGAGTCCTGCTTCTTTTAACGGAAAGCACCCCAATTTTGTCACAATTTCCCGCATCACCGGTACTTGCCCCATGTAATGATGACAAGCAAAACGAATTGTACGTCCCACGGATGCCATCAGCAGCGGTGCATCCATAAAGCTGCGATGATTGCTCACCAGCAGCATCGGCCCGCTTTGAGGAATACGATCCTCATGGTGGAGAAACAGCCGTGTGCCAGTGGCAGCAAGGAACGAGTGCGAAATCGTCAGTGGACTTTCGGAATACATGGAGAAAGCAACATCAATAGCAATACGGAAGACATTCTTCTTAATAATTGTTAACTTTAATGTAATAGCAGCGACAAATATCCCAGGGTAGAGACGCCTCTACCTCGATCGTCTAACCAGGTTTTATATTGAATAGCAGTCAAAATGCGATTCTTAACTGCAATATCCCGGTATTAAGTTTTTTAATAACTTATATAAAATAAATAAATAAAATGAGGTATTCAAACCCCTCATGTATGATTAGAAACAGTTTTAGAGTATTACTTTGTGCCATTCCATGAATTCTATCGATAAAAATAAAAACACATTTGCTGTTACAACACCGCTGTACTACGTAAACGACTTACCTCACATAGGAAGTGCTTATACGACGATCGCCGCAGATGCGATCGCTCGGTTTCAAAGGCTACGCGGAAAATCCGTGTTGCTGATTACAGGAACTGACGAACACGGGCAGAAAATTGAACGTACAGCACAAAGTCGGGGGAAATCGCCTAAAGAACACTGTGACGAAATTGCCGTTGGCTTTCAAGCACTTTGGCAACAGCTCGATATTCAGTACGATCGATTCAGCCGTACCACCGCCCCAAAACACGAAGCTATAGTCAAACAATTTTTTCAGCGCGTCTGGGACAAAGGCGATATCTACCAGAGTCAACAAAAAGGTTGGTACTGCGTTTCTTGCGAAGAATTTAAAGAAGAACGCGAACTCCTGGAAGGAAGGCGTTGTGCCTTACACCCAAACAAAGAGGTAGAATGGCGAGACGAGCAGAACTATTTCTTCCGGCTCTCCAAGTACCAAAGTCAACTCGAAGCTCTGTATCAAGAAAGACCCGATTTTATTCAGCCACAAACCCGGCGCAACGAAGTTCTCAACTTTGTCAGCCAAGGACTGCAAGACTTCTCGATTTCGCGAGTAAACGTGCAGTGGGGCTTCCCGGTGCCAGTTGACCCCAGCCAAACAATCTACGTTTGGTTTGATGCTCTGCTCGGTTATGTTACTGCTTTACTCGATCCGGATAGCGAACCTACCTTAGAGAATGCCTTATCAAAATGGTGGCCGATCGACTTACATTTGATTGGCAAAGATATTTTACGCTTCCACGCCGTTTATTGGCCTGCTATGTTGCTATCAGCCGGTCTGCCAATTCCATATCGAGTGTTTGGGCATGGTTTCATTACCGTAGACGGACAAAAAATGAGTAAAACGCTTGGCAATACGATCGATCCGGTTGCCTTAGTCAAGCGCTACGGTACAGATGCCGTGCGCTACTATTTCATGAAAGAAATTGAATTTGGGCGGGATGGCGATTTTAACGAAAAAGAAAGATTTATTCCCATACTCAATGCCGACCTGGCAAATGACTTGGGCAACTTGCTCAATCGCACCCTGAACATGGCACGTAAGTACTGCGGTGGCAAAGTACCGAATATCAGCGGTCAAGATATCCCCGCAGAGAATACCCTCAAAGTTATTGGCAGCGACTTGGGAGAAAAAGTCGCCCAAGCCTACGAAGCCCTCGCTTTCACCCAAGCAACTGAAGCCATTCTCACATTGATTCGCGCCGGCAACAAATACATTGACGAACAGGCTCCTTGGACACTGTACAAGCAGGGAAAACAGGAACTTGTAGAACAAGTACTGTACGCTGTTTTAGAATCAGTACGATTGGCTGCCTATCTCTTGTCACCGATTATCCCCAATATCAGCAACGATATTTATCGGCAATTGGGTTTTGATACGAACTTTAATGACAAAACACAAATTAATGTTTCAGCACCTTTCAACATCCATGCTAATTGGGGAACACTACCTAGTAGTCAGACTTTAGGCGAACCCCGACCCGTCTTTCAGAAACTGGAGTTACTGGAAACCGGTTCGTCAGAAGACAAATAAGCTATTAGGGATGCTAAAAATATTAAAAGATAGCATCAATTTTGATTTGATAACAAACGAGGCATAACAACCATGTTGAATAATTTGGAAAGAGATTCGCTATTCACACCAGAACAAGTTCTAGAAAATCGCGGTCGCGTTGCTATTTTTATAGATGGCTCGAATTTGTTTTATGCAGCTCTGCAACTGGGAATTGAAATCGACTACACCAAATTGCTTTGTCGATTAACTGCTGGCTCTCGACTGCTGCGATCGTTCTTTTATACTGGAGTCGATCGCACTAACGAAAAGCAGCAGGGTTTTCTACTGTGGATGCGCCGCAACGGCTACCGAGTAATTGCCAAAGACCTCGTACAATTGCCGGATGGTTCTAAAAAAGCTAACCTCGATGTGGAAATAGCTGTAGATATGATGGCCCTAGTCGGTTCCTACGATACAGCTGTTTTGGTAAGCGGAGATGGCGACCTGGCTTACGCAGTCGATGCAGTTAGTTATCGCGGCGTTCGCGTAGAAGTAGTGAGTCTCCGTTCGATGACCAGCGACAGTTTGATCAATGTGGCAGACCGTTACATCGACCTGGAAAATATCAAGGAAGATATCCAAAAAACTCCACGGCAAGGCTATACATACCGTCCGTTTTCTGGTATAGGTTTGCTGGACGATCCCAAAGATGACGAATAAGCAAATAATTAAAAATTAAAAGCTGCTTTCTAGATTTTTAATTTTTAATTGTTAAGGGGGCAAATTTGAATAAAAATAATCCTGACAAAATTGTCCCGCTCAAACTGTTTTTTTTGCTGACGCTCCTGTTGAGCTTAGTAGCTTGCAGGGGCGAAGGTCGTACAGCAAAAAAACTGGCTCAAGATAGTCAACTGGCGCAAGAAAGTGCGGGAAAAAGCGTTGAAGGTAGCTTGACCTTTAATGAGGTTACGCTCGATCGCGCTGATGAAAAGGGAAGTCCTGTATGGAAAATCAAGGCAAAACAAGCGGTATATAGCAATAACAACAAGATTGCACAAATTCAAAATCCGATAGGTGATTTGTTCCAGGATGGCAAGTTACTTTATCAAGTAACAGGACAACAGGGAGAAGTTCATCAAGATGGCAAGAAAATTTTTCTTAAAGGTCAAATTGTTGCGACCGATATCCAAAACGGCGTAGTCTTGCGCGGCAACGAGATGGAATGGCGTCCCCAAGAAGATCTTTTGATTGTCCGCAATCAATTGACTGGAACTCACAAACAAGTAGACGCATCAGCACAAGAAGCGCGAGCTTTTAGTCGGGAAAAACGAATAGAATTAATCGGTAATGTAGTAGCATTTGCCAAAGAGCAATCTTTACAAATGAGAACCGAGCATTTGACTTGGGAAATGCAAAACGAAAAAATGTATAGCAATCGCCCAGTTCAATTTTACCGATATATTGGCACAACGATCGCAGATCGAGGATTCGGCGATCGAGGAGATGTGGACCTCAAAAATAAAATTGCTACGTTGAAAAAAAACGGTCAGTTAGCGTTGTTAGATCCACCCCTCGATATTGCCAGTAATTTTTTAATTTGGAACGTTACAGGTAAAAAAGTAACTTCCGAAGAACCTGTGCGAATTTCGCATCGCGTCCAACAAGTGACCCTGACAGGCGATCGAGGTCGAGTCGATCTAGAACCCAAAATTGCTTATTTAAGTGGCAAAGTATTCGGTGTAGGAAAGCGTCCGCCATCCCAAATGCGAACGGATAACCTGACTTGGTATCTTCCTACAGAAACGTTTGAGGCTGTAGGCAATGTGTATTACAGACAAACTGACCCACCCTTGAGCTTAACTGGCCCCAAAGCCGTTGGCCAACTCAAAGACCAAACTATTGTCCTCAGCGGCGGTAGCAGTGGCGGTAGAGTCGTTACCGAAATAGTTCCCTAGAGGGTTTGACTTTTGACTTTTGACTTTTGACTTTTGACTTTCTCTCCCCTAGCCTCCAAACAGAATATCATTGCGAACTGTAGCTCCCAAACGACTGGCATCGCTGAAATTAGAGGGAGAAGGAAGAACGACTTTTGGTAAATCTGATGCTGCGCCCCATTCCTGAACCAATGATTGCAGAAATCGATCTTGACCGAGCCGAAGATTCGGGACATCGTTGCCTCGGTTGAGGATAGCAAACCAAACTAAACCGCGATCGCGTGTGGGAAAAACCCCAGCTAGCGCACTGACATCCCGTAGAGTACCCGTTTTTACGACCGCCGCATTCGGTATCTGCCGATGTATCATCGTACCGTCGCGATCGAAACCCGAAACTGGGAATAAGTCGGCAATGGTTAAGCCTACAGGCTGCAACTGGCGTTGAATCGCTTGTAACATCGCACAAACTGCTCTAGGAGAAATGCGATTGTCCGCTCCCAATCCAGATCCGTTGATCAGAAGAATTTCCGACTGGGGAACTCCAGCCGCTTCAGCAGCAAGCTCTCGCACAACAGCAGCGCCTCCCAAAGCAGTAGCCAGCATCTGTGCCATTTCGTTATTGCTATAAACATTCATATGCTTCAAGATTTGTGCCAAAGTAAGAGAGCGATGGCGCAATAATAAAATTTCTTGCGAATTATTACTTCCAACCTGGGATTTTTCCACAGAGAGGACTTTCACACCACCTGCGATCGCTACAAGCGGTTTGGGCGTTCCCTTCGGCATCGAAAAATGATATCTGAACGTAGTTCCTTTTGACCAACTCTTAGCATTTAGCGTTTCTCTGAACATTTGACCCGCCACAGCTGCTGTAGTGGTGTAATTCATATAGAAATTGCCTTTAATCACCAAATTGCCTGCAACGCGCTTGATCCCCAGACGATTGAGCGCATTACCGACAGCGATCCCTTCTTCCCAAATGAACAGCGGATCGCCACTGCCGATGACCACCAAATCCCCTTGCAACACACCATTTTTTATCGGCCCAGTGGCGGCAAAAAGCGTTTCAAACTGATGAGAAGGAGACCAGGTATTCAAACTGGCCAAAGAAGTGGCAATTTTGGTTAAAGAGGCAGCAGGCAGGGGCACAGTACCCTGATTGCTGGACAGCAGTACGGGCCCGGACTGAATCCACACACCTTGCGAATTGGTCGTCGAACCTTTTTTCGACAGTTCTTTTAGATATTGCTGCAATGCGATCGCAGTAGTCGGTTCTGGAGCCGCCGGTAAGACAAACCCAGGTGTACCGGGCCATGTCAGCGCCTGCACAGCATCTAGCTGGGAGCGTTCCATTCCTGCCATCGAAAGCCATGCAGACATTAACCCAGTGCTAAATAATTCCAGCATTTTTGACCATCCTTTACACTGAATCGGGCTGGGAGCATGAGCGATCGCTCAAAAAAGAGAGGCAGAGGCGTAGAGGCGGAGAAATTATCCATCACCCACAATCGATCGCTAATACCCAGATGAGTAATAATATCCGTCCTTTGAGTTCGATAACCAGATTTAGTTAATAACACAACAAATAGAACGCAGGACAGACTTTGCCAGGAAAAGAGCTTTTCTGTGTCTGTCACCATAAGAGCGATCGCTCAAATACATAAGTTCTGTGATGTTTGGGTGTGAGCCATCTGGTAAAATCTTTGAGGTTTCTATCACATCGATCAATGGGCTCGACTCGCGCACGGATTGCAATTGACGCTATGGGTGGGGATCACGCACCCGCCGAAATCGTCGCAGGCGCTCTGAGGGCAAGGGAAGAACTAGACGTGGAAGTGTTGCTGGTGGGAGATGAGCCTCAAATCCAATCTTTCCTGGGACAACACACAAGTTCTTTTCCGCTGGAAATTGTGCCGGCTGAAGGCACAATTGAAATGCACGAGGAGCCCCTGAGCGGCTTAAAACGCAAGCCCAAAGCTTCTATCAATGTTGCTATGGACTTGGTGAAGCAAAAACGGGCTGACGCAGTAGTTTCCGCCGGTCACTCCGGGGCGGCAATGGCAGCCGCACTGCTGCGTCTGGGAAGACTGCGGGGAATCGATCGCCCAGCCATTGGCGCGGTGTTTCCAACGATACTCGCTGGTAAGTCGGTGCTGATTTTGGATGTTGGCGCAAACGTTGACTGCCGTCCCAAGTTTTTGGAACAGTTTGCCGTCATGGGTTCGATTTACAGCAAGTACGTACTGGGAGTATCCGATCCGAAATTGGGATTGCTCAATATCGGCGAGGAAGCTTCCAAAGGTAACGATTTGGCACTCCGCACCCACGAGATGCTGGAAAATAATCCCAAAATTTCCTTCATCGGTAACGCTGAAGGTCGGGACGTTCTCTCCGGTCGATTTGATGTCATCGTTTGCGATGGCTTTGTGGGCAATGTCTTGTTGAAATTTGCGGAAGCTGTAGGGGAAATTATGTTGCAAATCCTGAAAGAGGAGTTACCTCAAGGATTGCACGGACAGTTGGGTACGGCTTTGCTCAAACCAAATCTGAAGCGGATCAAGCAGCGCATCGACCACGCGGAACACGGCGGCGGTTTGCTTTTGGGCGTTGCCGGAATTTGCATTATCAGCCACGGTAGCTCTCAAGCTCCTTCTATTTTTAACGCGATTCGCTTGGCTAAAGAAGCGATCGATAATCGGGTACTCGATCGCATTCAGTCGAGTTATCAAAAAAGTGCTGCACCAACGACTGATGGAGAATAATGTTGCAACAATCAGGGTTTGGTATTGCCATCACAGGCAGCGGTGCGGCTACACCGACGGCTTATCTCGATAATCAGAGTCTCGCTCAATTGGTGGAGACTTCTGATGAATGGATTACTACACGCACTGGTATCCGTCAGCGTCGTCTGGCGGCAGCATCCGACTCTTTGAGCTCTCTGGCTACTGCTGCCGCTGCTGAGGCGATCGCGATGGCTCAGATCGCAGCGGAGGATCTGGATCTGATTATTCTGGCTACCTCCACTGCTGACGACTTGTTTGGCAGCGCCAGTCAAATTCAGGCCCAACTGGGAGCAAGGCAAGCAGTGGCGTTTGACCTCACTGCTGCCTGTTCCGGTTTCGTGTTTGGCTTGGTCACGGCGGCCCAGTTTATCCGCACCGGTGTCTACCGCAATGTTTTGTTAATTGGAGCCGATATCCTCTCCCGTTGGGTAGATTGGTCGGATCGGCGCACCTGCATTTTATTCGGTGATGGCGCTGGGGCTGTCGTTATGCAGGCTTCCGAGTGCGATCGTCTGTTGGGTTTTGAACTTCGCAGCGATGGTAGTATGAATAACTGCCTCAATCTTGGCTATCGGGGACAGCCAAAATCACTCATTGAGGAAGTTAGCATCGCTCAAGGCGGTTATCAGCCCATCACGATGAACGGCCAAGAAGTATATCGCTTCGCCGTCAAAAGAGTGCCGGAAGTCATTGAAAAAGCCTTATATCGAGCAGATATAAGTGTTGACAAAGTAGACTGGTTGGTGCTGCATCAAGCAAACCAGCGCATTCTCGACGCTGTTGCCGATCGCCTCCACATTCCCTCTGACAAAGTTATCAGCAATCTCGCTCGCTACGGTAATACTTCCGCCGCTTCTATTCCCATAGCCCTTGATGAAGCAGTGCGTCAAGCCAAAATTAAACCTGGTGATGTGATTGCCGCTGCTGGTTTTGGTGCTGGTTTGACTTGGGGTGCCGCCATCTTCCAGTGGGGGTAAATGCAGTTGCCAAAAATCTAACTAATTATGCTCAATATTGGTCATTTTGATACCTAAATACCAATAATGAGCAATTTTTGGCGAGGGAGTTTTTGGGAAAGCCCTTTTCAGGGTATAATCACAATCATGTTGCTAGTGGAACGTCATATCATCACAAAAAACCATCCCTTCTGGTCAGAAATTGACTACTTGGCTTTTTTGTCGAAAAATTTGTTTAACCTAGCGAATTATCATTATCGTCAACACTTTTTTCAACACCACGAGAAATTAAACTTTAACCAACTTTACCACCTTCTCTCACAAACCCCAGACTACAAAGCCTTACCCACAAAAGTGAGTAAGCAAATTATCCGCCGATTAGATTCTGCCTGGACAAGTTATTTTCAAGCTGTAAAAACTTGGCAAATAAATCCGGAAAAATTCTTAGGTCAACCCCGAATTCCGGGATATAAACATAAAAGTAAAGGTCGCCATCTTCTCCCTTATCCTGACGAAGCTATCTCGAAAAAAGCCTTAAAAAAAGGAATTTGTCACCTGTCGATGAGCGAAATAAAAATTGCCACATTACAAAAGCAAATACAAGCAGCTAGGATTGTGCCGAAAAGCAGTTGTTATGTCCTAGAAATCGTTTATGAAAAAAATGAGGAGACAACGGATAATCAACAAATAGCAGGGATAGACTTAGGGGTTAATAACTTAATGGCTGTAACTACAAATCAAACAGGCGTCAGACCTCTTTTGATTAACGGCAGACCCCTAAAAGCGATTAACACCTTTTACAATAAACAACGTTCCGATTTACAATCTGTGCTAAAACTCAAGCAGAATCAAAACACCTCTCAAAGATTAAAAAATCTCACTCATAAACGGAACTGTCGAGTAGAAAATTATCTGCATACAGCCAGCAGAAGAGTCATAGATTGGTGTCAAGAGTATCAAATAGGAATCCTAGTAATTGGGCATAATCCAACTTGGAAACAATCAATAAATTTAGGGAGAAGAAATAATCAACAATTTGTGGATATTCCCCATTATAGGTTAATTGAAATGTTGACCTATAAAGCCCAATTAAAAGGAATTAAAGTCATCAAAACAGAAGAATCTTATACATCTCAATCTAGTTCTTTAGATGAGGATGTTCTGCCTAAATATGGGGAAAGAAAACCCGTGTTTCAGGGCCATAGAGTAGCGAGAGGATTGTATAAAACAGCCCAAGGTCGGTTATTAAATGCCGATGTGAATGGGTCATTGAATATGATGAGAAAAGTAATTCCTGATGTATTATACCAGGGAATAAAGGGTTTGCCGTTTAACCCTGTAGTGCTAGACCCACTACGAATGACTGGACCGAGTAGCCTTTGAGTAGGTTTGAGTAAGTTTCGTTGAGCGGTTAACATATTTGTAGGTGCCCGTATTCCAGGAGAATTCTCATGTCTTTAACCGTTGGCGATTTGGAAAAATTCCAAGCCCAACTGCCCTCAGAATATGAAGACTATAAACTGGAGTTGCAAGAAGGAAGTATTGTTCTAATGGGGCCATCAGATATCGTTTCTAGTGAAATTACCGCTCGCTTGATAGCACTTTTATTTGCTTGGGTCGAGCCAAGGAAACTAGGACGATTGTTTGATTCCAGCGGCGGTTTTATTCTACCGAATACTGACCTACGTGCCCCAGATGTTTCTTTCGTTTGTGCCGCCAGATTGCGCCAAAGTCCCCGTTCCTTTGGCGAGTTAGTTCCCGACTTGGTTGTAGAGATTAAATCTCGGACAGACCGAGTAAAAAAATTAGAGGAAAAAATTCAAATGTATCTGGAACTGGGAGCTAGATTGGGTATCCTCATTGACCCAGATAAGCTGACAGTAACTGTCTATCGCTCTGGTGGCGAACCAACAGTACTGAACAATGAAGATACTCTGACGATTCCAGAATTATTTCCGGGTTGGGAATTGGCTGTTGCTCAATTATGGCCTCCCGTATTTGATTAAAAATTTCAGATTGGATATATGGGAACTTGGGGAGCGGGTAATTTTCAAAATGATGGTGCGCTCGATTATTTATGCGATCTTGTCCAGCGGCTGGAAAAAGAAATTGAAAATTGCTTTATTGAGGACGATCGAGCCGATTTAGATGAAGATGGAGAAGCTGTTCTCATACCGAGCGTAGCCATCCTCTCCGTCTTGTGCGAAAAATTCAATGTCGCGCCACCTAAAGAAACAGTTATTAAGGAATGGCGAGAAAAATATCTGCGTATCTACGACGAGCAAATAGATAATCTTAGACCACGGGAAAATTACAAGCAAGAACGACGTCAAGTTATCGAAGACACTTTTGTAAAATTGGAAACGATCGCGCTTAGTTTTTATCGACGATAAATTTCGGTAGTCAAAATTTGCGATAATAACGATCCAAATTCTAGGTTAGCTAACGATGACTAAAACGGCATGGTTGTTTCCAGGACAGGGTTCGCAAGCAGTAGGTATGGGAGTGGATTTATTAGAATTGCCAGCTGCTAAAGCAAAATTCGATCGCGCAGAGCAGATTTTAGGCTGGTCAATTCCAGAAATCTGCCAAAAGGAGGAAGAACTATCGCGAACGCTTTATACCCAACCATGCCTTTATGTTGTTGAAAGTATTCTGGCTGACTTGATGCGCGAAAAAGGACAGCAACCCGACCTGGTTGCCGGTCATAGTTTGGGAGAATATGTTGCCCTCTACGCTGCTGGAGTGTTCGATTTTGAAGCTGGGTTGACTTTGGTCAAACGCCGTGCGGAATTGATGGATAATGCCGCTGGCGGGATGATGGCGGCGCTGATCGGGTTCGATCGCTCGCAATTGTCAGCTAAAATTCAAGAAATACCTGACGTTGTACTCGCCAACGATAACAGCGCCGCTCAGGTGGTGATTTCCGGAACCCCAGCAGCAGTAGAAGCGCTGCTATCCCAGGTGAAGGCAAAGCGTGCTGTCAAGTTGAATGTTTCCGGTGCTTTCCACTCCCCTTTGATGGCAGCACCTGCGGCAGAATTTGAAAAAGTGCTGGAATCTGTAGACTTTACTGATGCCAAAGTTCCAGTGCTATCTAACGTTGACCCGACACCAGCAGTGGCAGGGACACAATTGAAGCAGCGCCTTTCTCAGCAGATGACCGGTTCGGTACGCTGGCAGGAAATCTCGCTCGCTTTACCGCCAGAAGGGATCGATCGCGTGGTGGAAATTGGCCCTGGTAAAGTTCTCACAGGCTTGATTAAACGCACTTGTCCGGATATAGCTTTGCAAAATGTCAGCAATCTGACAGAGTTGCCCAATTAGAGGCGGAAAAACTGCTACGCTAATATTCTGATCGATTTGAGTGCTTGACCGAAAAAAAGAGGTTCAAGCCTCCCATTTCAAGGGGAATCATCAAAAAAACATTTTCCCAATTTTAAGCTCCGTCCTTTTGAGGCGAAGCCAATCCAAAATCCAAAATCCAAAATCGAGTGACGAAATTGTCTGCTGTGGTCAAAAGCCGGGAACCCTTTACCAGCTTATTGCTGTACCACTTGTTCAAGTGGTCGGTCGTTAGTCCCATGCTCCACGTTTACTTTCAGGGACGCATTAATGGTGCTGAAGCCGTGCCGCAAGAAGGGCCGCTAGTGGTGGTGAGCAACCACGCCAGCCACTTTGACCCACTGATTTTATCTTGTTGTCTGCGTCGGCCAATCGCCTTCATGGCTAAGGAAGAATTATTTAAAATCCCGATCTTAAAAGATGCGATTTTGCTGTATGGTGCTTATCCGGTGAATCGTCAGTCCGCAGACCGCAGCGCAATTCGTTCCGCACTCAAATATTTGGAGGACGGATGGGCTACGGGTGTTTTCTTGCAAGGCACTCGCACCCCAGACGGAAGAATTACCGAACCCAAACTCGGTGCTGCTATGATTGCCGCAAAGGCAAAAGTGCCTCTGCTGCCAGTGAGTTTGTGGGGTACGGAGAAGATTCTCCAAAAAGGCTCTCCTCTGCCTCGATTTACGCCTGTAACGGTACGTATCGGCCAGCTAATAGAGCCTCCCAGTTCCAGCAGTCGGGACGAATTAGAGTCTGTGACCCAAAAATGTGCCGTTGAAATCAATGCTCTGCATGACTTGGGCCGTTAAACCGCAGTGTTTATG
This sequence comes from Aerosakkonema sp. BLCC-F183, assembly GCF_041929145.1. NCBI lineage: Bacteria > Bacillati > Cyanobacteriota > Cyanophyceae > Aerosakkonematales > Aerosakkonemataceae > Aerosakkonema > Aerosakkonema sp. BLCC-F183. The sequence continues at coordinate 140,811 of NZ_JBHFNU010000062.1, forward strand.
TAGCCAGAGAGAGTTTTCTACCTAAAATAGCAAGCTAGAATAAGCCATAAATTAAGCAAGACTTTTTTATAAATGCAGGATCTAAAAGCAGAATTGTCAGAGACGCTGGATGAGGCAGAATGGGAATGGCTGATGCCCCACGCTCAGCGCGATCGCTTAATTGTAGTCTCTCTGGGACTTGACTTGGTGGATGTCGGGGTGGCCATAGCTAACGATGATGTTTTATCTGTCCAGCATTGGATTGGCGAGCAACTGATCTACAAACCGTCTCCCACTCAAATGGCCTCTTGGCAGGCAGACCGAACTAAGCGATTTAACGCTTTGATCGTGCAGCCTTACGTGCTGGTGCAAGAACCGTCAGTCCAAAACTGATGAAATACATTATCGGCAATTAATTGTTAATTGGGATTGGGTATTATGTAATATCCCTCTTACCCTCTATTTTAGCCAGGGTACACAATGAAACTGGAAGATAGCTCAGCTCGACCGCCCGATCCCCACAACATTCATGGGCATCTACCTGGAGATCGTATGAGTCAAATACCTGCAAAAAATCTCTGGGAACGGTTAAATAATTTGGCTTTGGTTCGCTTTTTGCTGCTGTTTGCGTCTGGCTGGGCGATCGTACAGTGTTTTGCCTATTTTCAAGAGATAATTGTAGTTTTTACCTTCGCTGCAATTGTAGCTTTTTTGCTCAGCTATCCGGTAAGATGGCTGCGACGTTTTATGCCTCATGGTGTAGCGGTTAGCTTAGTATTTTTGCTCAGCCTTTTGCTATTGGGTATTTTCACATTCACCGTGGGATTTGCGATTTTATCGCAAGGACAACAACTTTTGGAGAGCGTACCCAACTTTTTAAACTCTCTCATACCTTTAGTAGAAAGGCTGGAAAGTTATCTGCGTACCAGAAACCTGCAAGTCGATTTGCGTGCGATCGAAGAACCTTTGCGAAATCAAGCTTTAGTAGTTCTCGGTGCCAGTCTGGCTACTTCGCCTATATTGTTGACGAATTTAATCCACTTCATACTAATTGAAGTTGTCGCATTTTTTATGCTTTTAGATGGCAAACGACTGTGGAATTTTATCCTAAAAGTTGTACCGAAGCATCTGCGCGATCGCTTCACAGATATAGTGCAGCGCAACTTTTTAGGTTATTTTCGCGGACAGCTGCTCTTATCTATCTTTTTAAGCGCTTCCAGTTTCATAGTCTTCTTTATTTTACAAGTACCTTTCCCCTTAGTTTTGGCAGCCATAGCTGGAGTTTTTGACCTAATTCCTGGAATCGGAGCTACTTTAGGGATTATTTTAATTTGTTTATTTTTATTACCGCAGAGTATTTGGATGGCTATCAAAGTGTTAATAACTTGTATTGTACTTCAGCAAATACAAGATAACTTGATAGCTCCTCGTGTCATGCAAAACTCACTCAATCTTAACCCTGTTTTAGTATTTTTTGCATTATTAGTTGGCGCTAGAATAGCAGGTTTACTGGGAGTATTTCTAGCCATTCCGATTGCAGGAGTTGTTGTTACTTGGTTTGAAATAGAGGATATGAAAGCTATGAATTCGGAACAATTGTAAATCGCTATCTTAGATTTTAGGTGTGTGGGGAGCTAAGGCAAAAAGCTAAAATCTAAAATTGTTTGACTGCTGAATTAATAGGCTGACATTAGTGATGGTAAAAAAGTTTGCTGAAACTTGAACCAGTATTTCCAGTTGCTACCCAAAGAATTGCTCTCGCGCCATCGCGGATACTTTTTTCAATGGGTTCCGGTGTTTCACCAGAAGGCACAGGTACTGGCTTAAAAACTATTCCCCGACTTCCCAAAACAATCTCAGCCACAACTTGAGCGCGGCGCATATGGTAATCCGAAGTAATCAAGTAGACGCTGTTGACACCACGAGCTTTTAACTCATCAACTAAAGTGGTGAAATTAGTCACTGTATCTACAGCTTGTTCGTCCAAATGCAAGCGATTTAAGTCAACACCAGCTTTGACAAAAACCTTTTTGACGTAATTATTGTAGCTACCTGGGCCACCTGAAGAAATCCAGATATGCAAATTGGGATGTTGGCTGGCAAACTTTGCTGTAAATCTTTCTCGCTCCAATGCAGGAGTGGAACCACCTAACATTAAAACTGCCTGGGGTGGGTCTAGGCTTCTAACTTGTTTGTAGCCAAACCAAAGCACAATAGGAACCGTCAACGCTACCAAAAATCTACGCTTTGAGCGCGGTTTAGAAGGCGAGGTCTTCTTCAGTTTGTAACGTCGGTGACTGGGAGAAGTTCTTAAAACCATGCAGACAGTCAAGTGGCATTAATGATAAACAATAAGCTGAGGATTTTTGTCCTAGCCGTAGGTATGGCTCCCAGATTATCACCTTCAGCTTATTTTGAAATATTATTTTTAACTGCCATTTGATTTGTACGGGACTGATGGGACTTGAACCCATGACCTAGCGCTTCAGATTTGTGTGAGTTTCCCCACTCTCTGGACTATACCTTCACCATAGGCTGGAAGCCTTTAGGTGGTGGCCGTTATGTTTTGGGAAGTTTGCACTTTGTAGAGCATACTTTCGTGGATATAAGGCTCTATGAAAGATAAGAATCTTTTCCCCTCTCTAGTGCCCATTCTTAAACGGTAATAATTCTTGCTTTTATTCAGCCCCCACTTAAAACCCCATACTTCTGAGAAGTAAGAAATTACGATCTCATTATCTTCTTTGGGCAAATAAGTGTTGAGGGTAACTTCGAGAGCATGGATATTACCGTTTTTTTTCTTGAAGGACTTAGAACCATCATCCATGAACCATATAGCTATTCCTTGCAGGGTTAGGAGGTTAAGGAACTTTCTAGTTATAGTTTTAGTTCCTCCCTTATATAGCTTTTTAACTAAGACCCTGGTTAAAGGTATCAACTTAGGTTCTATGCGAATTAGGCTGTAGCCCTCCTTAGTTGTCCATCGGCGGATATTTACTGGTTTCCCTGTTATTTGTTCGAGAACTTTTTTCTTAAACAGAATATAGTCCTCTTGCTTATGTGAGTGCTGAAGCCAGAGGTTTTTTTTGTCTCTGCCCGCATCACCCAATAACATTCCTGCCAGGATACCACGCTGCTCTATTTTTGATGAGACATTGTAGTCCATCTTGTTGCACTTCCTAAAACCAGTCTCTGCACCTTCTTTACCCTTTTTAGGTAAAGCTTGGCTCAAGATTACCTTACCTGTTGTCAGACTTAGGCTTCCTTGACTTTGACCACATTCACTCGCAGAGTTTCCTCTAGGAGTGCCCGATATTTCAGGAGGCGCTCGCTCTATCCATCTGAGCTACAGCCCCAGATACAAAAACATGATAGCAGAAGAAATATTAATTAGACTGCCAGGATTTATCCCAAGGGCTGCCACCTGTTTCCAATCCACATAAAGAACTATTTGCTTTCAGGATGATTTTAGATTTGCCGTTGAGCCTTTCTCGCAGTTCCAGACTCAGCTGACCCCGCATGGTGTCCCGACAGGCGAATTGCAATCCCGTTTGAGTAGGCGCACGCAGAGGTGTTCCGGGTAGGTCGGTGATGCCAGTCAACTCTACTTCATAGTGGTTATTTTTAGCCTGCATCTGCCATCTACCCCAAGGTTGAATATCCCAGCTTACTTGTGAGTTCCAAGGCACGAATTCATAAAATTTGCCGCGATAGTGAATGCCTATCATCGCTACAGACTCCATCCACCACAGCAAGCCACGCCTACCGCCGCCTGCGGTGAGCGCGAGGTCTGGTTCGCCATCAAAATAATTACAATTTACCCAGAACCACTTTTGCGGAAAGGCACCGCCCCAGTTTTTTTCGCTGTAAGCTGGTGCGTCTGTAAATTCGTAGAGTTTGCCATTCCATTCGATCGCACCTGTCGCCAGTCCGTGAGCCATCAATATCTGCCATCCCGGTTCAAATATTGGTAAAAAAGACAAAAAGCCTGCTGTAGATTGCTGTTCTTCTCCTTTATTTCCCCAACCGTACACAGGCTTAATTTCATATTGCCAACGGCAATACCCAGCCGAACCGGGATCGCGAATCAAACCTTGATGCCAGGTAGCTGTTGCTTGATAGCCTTCTCGAATGTGGCGATCGAATTCTGCTGGGTCGAGAAACCGGGTTTCTTTGAAAAACGCGGTTTCTGAGTTGATTTTGCCCCAATGTCCCAAACCTAGCGCATCCCGCCACGCCCAAAATTTGTTTGGATCTGGGAAAGTGCGACAAATGTATTCATCATCGGGGCCAAGAATTTGGGCGGCACCGCCACTGTAGGGTTTACCGCCGATGGGGTCTTCGATCGAATACATGAAGGCGAAAGTTTGGCCCTGCTGCGGTAACGTGACGCGATAGTACCAACCTTCAAAAAAACGGCGATCGCTACCGTCCCAATGATAGCCGCTGTGAGGCGTTTGGATAGTTTTAGGCTTTGAGAAATCCGTTTTGAGTCGATCGAAGGAGTTTAGCATAGATTCAATTGAGCGACACCTTACCCAGTGTGAGCGCTTGCCATATTCAAGTTAGCAGTTAAGTGCGATCGCAGTAGGCCGAAAATATATTTGGGGAATACTTACCATCAGACGATATCGTTTGATTCTATTTGCCTATAAGCCACAGGACTGCCAAAATGTTGGCATTCTCTTCAGACAAAACTTTAATCAATCTAAAATCTAAAACTTAAAATTTCAAAAGGTTATGAGCTATTGCCTCCATCCAAATTGCCAAACCCGAACAAACGAAAGGCAAAGCTGTTTTTGCCAGCAAGCTATATAGTTTGGGAGTAACTTATATCCATCTGCTAACTCAAGTTTCTCCGTTCGATTTATTAGATATTGGTTCTTCCGTACTTAGTGTGCTAAATTATTAGGTTTTTGATTGCCTACAGCTTAGCTGGTCGCGGTTTCAAGGCTACTGATGCGCGATCGCAACGTTTCATAGCCGAAATAAGCGTGTAAATAAGTTCAAAACCTAACATAGCAAAGCCTAGAGGATAAATTTAAATGAATTTAGCACACTAAGTACGGAAAAGCCACAATTTTTAGTTAATAATCCTGCAAGCAATAAATTGAGTAAAGTGGTGGATAATTCGAGCGTCAATGCCACTAAAATACACTACCAATTGGCATCTAAGGTGTGGCAAGAATTAAATTCTAACTCAATAGCAGTAATTCCTTCAAATTGGTTTTATCAAAAATCCAGAAAACAAGGGTGGGCTTTTGCCCACCCTACAACTTTATTCAGCCGAACCTACGGTAGTGCGTGCAGCCGTTTGTGGTTCTTGGGCTTGCAGAGGTCGAGGTGTGGAAGTTTGTACGGATTCTTCCGCAGCCTTAGTCCATTCGGTGTGGAAGAAGCCTGGTTTGTCAATGCGTTCGTAGGTATGGGCACCGAAGTAATCGCGTTGAGCTTGGGTAAGGTTTTGGGGCAAACGATCGCGTCGGTAACTATCAAAATAATCCAACGAAGCGCTAAATGCCGGCACTGGAATTCCCAATTTTGCCGCCTGCGCGATCACTTCCCGCCACGCTTGCTGGCGATCCAAAATAGTTTGTTTAAACTCAGGAGCCAACAGCATATTAGGCAATTCGGGATTTTCCTTGAAAGCGTGTTTGATCTTATTCAAGAAACCAGCGCGAATGATACAGCCGCCCTTCCAAATCCGAGAAATTTCGCTCAGGTTAAGATCGTAAGAATAAGCTTTTGACGCCGAACTCAATAGAGCCATACCCTGAGCGTAAGAGCAGATTTTCGAGCAGTAAAGAGCATCCCGAACTTGGTTGACAAAGGTTTTCGTATCTCCTTCATACTTTCCGGAAGGCCCAGTTAAAACCGCAGCAGCTGCTACCCGTTCTTTCTTATAAGAAGACATAATCCGAGCATTAACTGCCGCCGTAATTGTAGGAATAGCGACGCCCAATTCCAAAGCACTTTGTACCGTCCAGCGACCGGTGCCTTTTTGTCCAGCCGCATCCAAAATCATTTCAACCAGTGGCTGATTGGTATCGGGATCGATGTAGTTGAAAATATCTGCCGTAATCTCAATCAAAAACGAATTGAGTTCTTCAGTAGTATTCCATTCGGCGAAAACTTCGTGCAGCTGCTTATGGTCTAGTCCCGCCGCATTCTTGAGCAGATCGTATGCTTCCGCAATCAATTGCATATCGCCATACTCAATGCCGTTATGCACCATTTTGACATAGTGACCGGCACCAGCGGGGCCGATATAGGTCACGCAGGGGCCATCATCCACCTGCGCGGCAATTTTAGCGAAAATAGGCTCTAGGTATTCGTAAGAGCTTTTTGTACCTCCTGGCATCAAGCTGGGGCCATTGAGCGCTCCTTCTTCACCGCCGCTAACGCCCATACCGACAAAGCGGAAACCGGCTGGTTCTAATTCGCGGGTACGACGGGCGGTATCATCAAACAAAGAGTTACCGCCATCGATGAGAATATCCCCCTCTTCCAAATAAGGTTTGAGCTGGTTAATCACGGCGTCTACAGGCCCACCTGCTTGCACCATGATTAAGATTCTACGGGGACGTTCTAGAGATTTTACAAAGTCCTCAATGGTATAAGTGGCTACAACATTTTTACCTTGAGCCCGTGTCGCCATGAAGGCATCTGTTTTCTCTTTTGTGCGGTTGTAGACTGAGATCGGAAAACCGTTGCGTTCGACGTTCAGCGCCAAGTTTTCACCCATGACGGCTAAACCGATCACACCAAAGCTTTGTAGTGCCATAAGACTTTTTGCTAACTCTTCTTTTGGGTTAGTTCACCTTCAGGGTAGCCCGATCCCCCAATCTTGTCCTGGAAGAAGAAATTAAGACTTTTGAGAGGGAGAGTGGGGGAGTGGGGGAGTGGGGGAGCGGGGGAGCGGGGGAGCAGGGGAGCGCAAAGATATTCTTAATTTTGACTTTTGACTTTTGACTTTTGACTTTTGACTTTTGACTTTCCCTCTTTCTCAGTTTCTTGGAAACAGAAAACTTGTGAATGTGCCCTACAAGGTAAAATGACCGAGTAGAAGTCGTTAGACACCGCAGGGGGGTTCGGCCATATGCTTACGTACATATTGGCACTAGCTGTCGGCCTTGGTAGCTTGGGCATTTATCTTGCCGCTTTCTTCTTGCCAGAAGTCCACCGCAAGAGTGATTTTTATTGGAGTGGAATTGGATTATTTTATGCTCTGATGTTATGGGTGTGTGCCGGACGGATTACCGGCGGTGTCCTGATCGGGCAAATAGCTGGCGTTGCGCTTTTAGGTTGGTTTGGTTGGCAAACCTTGACATTGCGGCGGCAACTGACTCCTGTCGATCGCCAGACAGAAATACCCAGCGGCGAAGTTGCCGCAGAAAAGGTTCTCGCCCAAGTAGATTCTCTCAAAGGCAACCTACAATCGAAATTCTCAAATGTATCCGTTCCTCAAGGTGTTTCCCAGCTACCTCAAAGGATCGGCGGGTTGTTCGCGAGCGCTAAAAACCAAGTTCAGGCAAGGCTGTCTGCACCAAAGAAGCCGAAAGCTAAGCCAACTGTTGTAAAGACGCAGCCTCCCAGTCGCCCTGTCGCCCCAGGAGAAGCGCTGGATGCGGACTTGGAAGCTGAAGCGATCGCTCCCGGAACTCCCACAGTAGAGACACCCCAAACAGATTGGCAAGCTTGGGTAACTACCTCAACACCGCCAGCGGAAACGCTGAAAACTTACCCGGAAGCTGATTCCGCTGAATCATCGAATCGCATCGAAAACATCGCTCCGGAGATAGAAATAGCCCCACCAGCCGAACCGCTGGGGATAGGAGATCCTGCCGATCGAAAGTCATCGGCATCTGACATTTCTGACGCTACAGCGTATGTCCCATCCCAGCCTTCTCCAGCAGGTGATATACCGGAATTGAAGCGACCCCATCCACCTTCTCCGGAAGTGGTGGAAGAAGCTACAGGGATCGCGGAGAAGGAAGCGGGAGAGGGAAAAGGGACTGGGGGCTAGGGACTAGGGGCTAGGGAAAAGGGACTAGGGGCTAGGGGAAAGGGAAAAGGGACTAGGGGCTAGGGAAAATATTAAATTAATTCTTCTGCTCCCCCGCGACCCCGCGACCCTGCTCTCTATTACTTTGACTCTTGGCCTTTTTTGCAGACGCTAACAACTCCGGCACCGTCACAAATTTGTAGCCGCGCTCTTTGAGAGTGGTAATAATTTTCGGTAATGCCTGCACGGTGGCCGATCGATTGCCGCCGCCGTCGTGCAGCAGCACAATGCCGCCAGACTTGGGGAAATTTAGCACATTTTTGGCAAGTTTCGATGCTTGGTGGACGCGGTAATCGCGGGAGTCAACCGACCACATCAAGATGGTATATTTTTTCTTTTTTGCGTAAGTGACGACCCCGTTGTTCAAAATGCCACCAGGGGGACGAAACAGCAAAGTTTTCACGCCAGTTGTTTCGTAAATCAGTTCATCCGTCTCGTCAATTTCTCGTGCGGCAGTTGACGAATTCATCTTACGGGTAGAGTGATCGAATGTATGGTTGCCAATGGCGTGACCGTCAGCTACAACTTTTTGGGCAACTTGGGGATATTGTTTTAAATGCTTCCCGATCCAGAAAAACGTGGCTTTAATATTGTGTTTTTTGAGGATTTCCAGGATTTGCAAGGTGGTGTTTTGCCAGGGGCCATCATCAAATGTGAGAGCGATCGCTTTCTCGTTTCGTTCTGGTTGTACTTCATGAACAATTTGCCCTTGAAATTGGGCTGGTGCTGAAAATACAAGCTTTTTGCTTTCTTCTTCTTTCGCTGTCGGTGGCGAAGCTACAGGTGTGGGGGACACATCTACGGTGCTTAAAGTTTCAGATTGCGGTTCTGTAGTGGGAGTGTTTGCAGCTTTGTAGTTGTTGGCTTTGTAGATAAAGATAAAGCTGGCAAGTGCTAAACAACACAGAAAGATAGAACGAAAAATTTTAAAGTTAATGCCATCTGTGTGTTTTTTGCTACGGCTACTTAGTTTAGAAGTGTTTTGTAATTTACCGCCGTTAGCCTGGGTGACCAGTCGCACAGACTGTTTCCAAAGCACATCTCTATATCCGGCAAGACTTGCGATAATTTCGATGATTTTTATATATTTGGAATTCAGTTTGCCCAGCCGATCGCAGATGTACCGCAGCAAGCGATCGCGTAATTTCTGGCGATCCGCTTGGTTTTGAGGTAACCAAGGCAATTCCACAAAGATTTGCAAACTGCCGTTGCGAGCCGCTTGGACGCGCACGTAAATGTCTTGAGAAACTAGAAGGCTGTTAATCCAGTAAGCGATCGCTTGGGTGTTGCCCAGTTGGGCTAGCTCAAAGATAGACACTCGATCTTGGTAATCTTGATAATTTGAATACACTGATTGCTCCTCAAAACACCGTTGCCAACAATACCAGATTGCTGTCTAAACCGTAACTTTCGCGATCGATTGTGCCACATCAGTCGTAAAACTCAGCCAAAAACTCAAACCTCGATCTTTCCTCCCCTTGAAGGTAGGTGAATTTCTCAAGGATAATGGTTGCAAAACGTCTTCACTATATTCCGGTATCCCACTGTGACAGAATCTAAAACCTATAAAGATACCGTCAATCTGCCCAAGACCCAGTTTGATATGCGGGCGAACGCTATCAAGCGGGAACCGCAGCTGCAAAAATTTTGGGCAGAACATAAAATTTACGAAAAACTGTCGCAAAACAATCCGGGCGATATTTTTGTTTTGCACGACGGGCCACCCTACGCCAACGGGTCGCTGCACATGGGTCACGCCCTGAATAAAATTCTCAAAGACATTATCAATAAGTATCAGCTGCTCGGCGGGCGCAAGGTGCGTTACGTTCCAGGTTGGGATTGCCACGGCTTACCGATCGAACTGAAAGTTTTGCAGGATATGAAAGCAGCCGAACGGCAAAACCTCACACCCTTGGAACTGCGCCGCAAAGCCAGAGACTTCGCCCTCAAAACAGTGGACGAACAACGCGAAGGCTTCAAGCGCTTTGGGGTCTGGGGCGATTGGGACGATCCCTATTTAACCTTGAAACCGGAATACGAAGCCGCACAAATCGGCGTTTTCGGTCAAATGTTACTCAAAGGATACATCTATCGCGGTCTCAAGCCAGTTCACTGGAGTCCGAGTTCCAAAACGGCTTTGGCAGAAGCAGAATTAGAATATCCGGAAGATAACCAAGGTCGTCCCACTCACACGTCGCGCAGCATCTACGCCGCTTTTCCGATGGTCAGTTTGGCTCCGCCGTTAAGATCGGCGTTGGAGCAATATTTGCCGGAGTTGGGAGTGGCTATCTGGACGACGACTCCCTGGACAATTCCGGGAAATTTCGCTGTCGCAGTTAACCCCAACCTCAGCTATGCAGTGGTGGAGGTTAGCCCAAACTCAGCCGGGGAAATACCAGGGAAGTTTAAATATCTGATCGTCGCCGCAGATTTGGTAGAGCGGTTGTCGTCGATTCTGGGAGTTGAGTTAACCGTGAAGGCGACGGGTTCCGGTAAGTCGCTGGAAAGTTCTACCTACCGTCACCCCCTGTTCGATCGCGAAAGTCCGATCGTCATCGGCGGCGATTACGTTACCACGGATTCGGGTACGGGATTGGTACATACAGCTCCGGGTCACGGTCAAGAAGACTATCAAGTCGGTCGGCGTTACAATCTGCCGATCCTCGCGCCAGTTGATGATGATGGCAATTTCACAAAAGAAGCCGGACAGTTTGTCGGTTTAAACGTTTTGGGTGATGGTAATGCTGCTGTCATCAAAGCTTTGGCAGAAGTGGGTAGCTTGCTGAAGGAAGAACCCTACGTCCACAAGTATCCTTACGATTGGCGCACGAAAAAACCGACGATCTTTCGGGCTACGGAACAGTGGTTTGCTTCTGTGGAAGGTTTCCGGGAAGAGGCGCTTAAAGCGATCGCATCTGTAAAATGGATTCCTGCTCAAGGAGAAAACCGCATCACGCCAATGGTGGCCGATCGCTCTGACTGGTGTATCTCCCGTCAGCGCAGTTGGGGTGTGCCAATTCCCGTTTTCTACGATGAAGAAACCGGCGAACCGCTACTAACTGAAGAGACGATCGCTCACGTCCAACAGATTGTGGCCGAAAAAGGCTCCGATGCTTGGTGGGAACTCTCCGTACCAGAACTGCTGCCCCCCCAGTACCGCGAAAACGGTCGCACCTACCGCAAAGGCACCGATACGATGGATGTCTGGTTCGACTCCGGTTCGTCTTGGGCGGCGGTGGCAAAACAGCGACCGGAATTAATCTACCCAGTCGATATGTATCTGGAAGGCTCGGATCAGCACCGAGGTTGGTTCCAGTCCAGCTTATTGACAAGTGTGGCAAATAATGATATGGCACCATATAAAACGGTGCTGACCCACGGTTTTACCTTGGACGAACAAGGCCGCAAAATGAGTAAATCGCTGGGGAATGTCATCGATCCAAGGGTGGTAATTGAGGGCGGTAAAAATCAAAAAGAAGAGCCGCCTTATGGTGCTGATGTGTTGCGTTTGTGGGTGTCTTCGGTAGATTACTCTTCTGATGTGCCGATCAGTAAAAACATCCTCAAGCAGTTGGGAGATGTCAGAAACAAGATCCGCAATACGGCGCGTTTCTTGTTGGGTAATTTGCACGATTTTGACCCAGCAAAAGATGCAGTTCCTTACGATCGATTGCCGGATCTCGATCGCTATATGCTGCACCGCATGACAGAGGTGTTTGCAGAAATCACAGAAGCGTTTGAAAGTTTCCAATTCTTTCGCTTTTTCCAAACGGTGCAGAATTTCTGCGTTGTGGATTTATCCAACTTTTATTTGGATATGGCGAAAGATCGGCTTTATATCAGCGCACCCGATTCTTTCCGCCGACGCAGCTGTCAAACGGTACTAGCTATTGCTGTGGAGAATTTAGCACGAGCGATCGCACCCGTTCTGTGCCATATGGCAGAAGATATCTGGCAGTATCTACCTTATCCGAAGCCTGCCGAATCTGTATTTGAATCCGGCTGGGTTAAATTAGATGAACGGTGGAAAAATCCCGAATTGGCTGCATTTTGGCAAGAATTGCGGCAGATGCGGGGTGATGTGAATAAGGTAATGGAACAAGCGCGAAAAGCTGATGCGATCGGTTCTTCTCTGGAAGCAAAAGTGTTGCTCTACGTTGAAGATGCAGAGTTACGCCAACGCTTGCAGGATATGAATCCTACAGTTGAGTTACCAGCAGAAATCGCAGCAGGAGAACTTGAAGAAGAAGAAACAGAAATACCGATTCAGGTAACCACAAAAGAAACATACAGTGAGCAATGGAACCAGTTTTCGGATCGTGTATCTGCTGTGGTGTCTGAATGGGTAGATAATTTGGGCGAAGTTCTGCAAGACAACCAAAAACTGCTGACAAGTCTCGGCTTAATTGTCGCAGTGGTAGCCTTGCTTTATGCGATCGCCTCCATGTTAAACGCCGTTAATCGCATCCCGGCGCTAGAACCTTTATTTACACTGGTTGGAGTTATCTACTGCTTGCGTTTTGCAAGTCGTAATTTGCTCAAAGTAGCGGATCGGGAAGTTTTATTCGATCGCATTCAATCCTTCAAAGATGAGGTAGTCGGTAGAACTACCCCACGGGAAAAAGCGATCGTACAAGCAGCAGATAGCATTACAGTAACTACAGAAACACTTGTCGAAACTTTGCCTGCAATATCTTCACAAGATAGCGATCTCGCCAATATCGCAAATAAGGGTGTGGACGAACTGCGTTACTTGTTTATTGCTTCTCAAGTAGAACTGCTAGACTCGCCAGATCCTTTGTCAGGAGTCGAGTACAAAGGACAGTTTGACGGTGTAACTGTGGGTATAGTCAAAGCAGAAGGAGAAAAGTGCGATCGCTGCTGGAACTACTCAGTTCATGTAGGCAAATCAGCACTGCATCCCCTCTTGTGCGAACGTTGTATTCCCGCACTACGCGGCGAATTTTAAAAGGGGCATAGTAGCTTAGTAGGTTGGGTTAAGGTAACGAAACCCAACCTATTGTTTTCAAGGCATCCCCTGTTTATAAGGATTAGCTGAGGCTTGCAACTACCGATACAACCGGACACCATATCAACCCTCATTCTCCCAAATCAAACTTGGCTGGGTTTTGCTTCACCGTAGTAATAACGCTGATCTTTTGTAAAAATTCTTGCGTTAATTGGGTGAAGGCTTTAGCACCAGAAGAGTTGGGATTCGATAGAACAACCGGCATAAAAGTATCGACAGCTTTCGAGACGCTGACATCAACTGGTATGCGAGTTTTGAATAGTTTTGTAGCGCTGTAATCTTCATTGACTCGGCGCATCACTTGCTGGTAATACCTTCCCGTTAGCAAACTACCGGACATCGTAAAGACAATTCCCAGCAATTGAATATTGACCGGATCGTCTTTATGAATTTCTCTCTGTTGGGCAAGTCGTCTTTCCAGCAACTGAATACCGATCACGGATAATGGTTCTGGCTTGGCAGGTAATATATAAAAATCGCTCGCCAAAAGACCGCTACGAGTTAAGAGATTATACCCTGGCGCACAATCGAGGATGATAAAGTCATAGTCTTTAATGACTGGAGTTAAAATGTGTTGTACCAGTCTTCTTTCAAAGCGAATCCAAACTTGTTCAAAGTTATTTTGGCCTCCATGAATTGCTTTTTCATAGAGCATTTCCGATACTAAAAATTCGTCATAAAGATCGAGATCTCCCGGCAATAAATCCAGATCTTTAATCGAACAAATATAAGGGCAAATTACATCCTGAATAGGTATCGATAATTTAATATCGGGTTTGATTGCCTTGTTTACCAAATGCCTAAGCGTTCTTTTGTCTCTCCGGCGCTTAGAAAAGTCCTGTGGGGACATCAAGCTGAGAGTGGCACTGATTTGATTGTCCAAATCGACCACCAAAACCCGCTTACCGAAATCTTTTACTAAACTGGCGGCCAAGTTTACGGTGAGGGTCGTCTTACCGACGCCGCCTTTCATGTTGGCAGTGGAAATGATATATCCCATTCGTTCTGTCCTCTCAAGATGACGCCCTACATAGCAAGGTTGGTCTAGGTATTCTGGCAATCCCAGGATGGATGCTTAATTAAATTTAATATCTTTGGGCACGGGGCAAAAGGGCGTTAGCTACTGAAATCTTCCCACGGAGGTAGACGAATCATTTGACGATGCCTTTTGTGGCTAGAGAACCCTAGCTTTGGGGCAATTCGATAATTGTAGCCAACAAGCTTTGCAATCGGTGTAGATGCGATCCTACTTGGTAGAGTAGATCCCCTTTTCCCAGCAGGTAGGCAGCTGCTTTTCGATCGCCACCTAGCACAATAACTGAATCTGCCTCACTCGCGGTACGCAATGCAATCCTCCCCGGTAAGTTAGAGCGAATGAGCGGGGTGACAACCTTAGCTTCTGGGCGTTGGGTAGCGACGATCAGGTGGATACCAGCTGCTCGCGCCATCGCGCCGAGACGTTTAATGCACAATTCTAGTGCATTGCGAATTTCTTTTTCCGCCATAAAATCAGCATATTCATCAAAAATGCAAACTATGCGGGGTAGGGGTTTACTTGCTTGCAGATTGTAATAACTGATATCCGGACACCCAGCAGTTTCAAACAGACGGTAACGTTCCTCCATTTCTGTAACTAACTCATTCATCAGGACGATCGCACTTTCGCTATCTTTTACCACAGGAGAATATAGCCAGGGTATCCCTTCAAATTCCGGAAAAGTTACGCGCTTGGGATCGACGAGGGCAATTTTGAGGCGATCGGCTGCGTGTCGCCAAAGTAAACTGAGGAGAAGACTTCGCAAAAACTCGCTTTTACCGCTACCAGTTGTCCCGCCTACCAAAAAGTGACAGGTATTCGGATCGGATAAATCTGCTTCTACTAATTCGCCATCAAGATTTACGCCAATAGCAATTTTTACAGGTGCTGTTGCGGGTAATCGTTGATGCTGGATGTAATCTTCGATTTTGGCAATTTGACGATCGACTCGCGGTAAGTCTACACTGACATATCCCGCTTGCGGTGCAATCATCGGCGGGTAAGCTAACTCTAATTGCACCTGTAGATCGGCATATCTATTTAATATAGAGACAACTTTTACGCCAAGTTGAGGTTTGAGTTTAACGCGGATGAAAGCTGGGCCGATCGCTGCACCTTGGTAATCAACGTTAATAGCAAAAGACTTGAGAGTTGCCACTAACTTTTGTGCGATCGCATCGGCGTCGGGAGTTGGTGCAGGTTGCTTTTTCGTTTTAGGTGTCTGAGATTTCTTTTTCTCAAATGCTTGAGAAGATATCCCATCTTCAGAAGGACTAGGTTGACTGCTTTCTACCGTAAAAAAACTCTGACACTTTTCTTGCTGAGGACAAATCTGACAAAGGTGCGCTTGGGGAGTTGGTGGCGGCGGATTGGGATGAGGTGATTTCCAACTCAACCATTCTCGCATTTGCTGTAATTTATGAGGAATAACCTGATGAACTGTATTTTCCAGTTGTTCCCAGGAATAGCGATATTCTTTGAATTCTGGAAAAACGCAGTAAACCGCCGAATCAACTGGCACGCTTTTCTTTTCTTTCAGCATATAGCTGTAGAGAGAGACTTGCGCTAATTGTGCTGAAGGATCGACAGGTTCGTAAGTTTTGTACTCGACTACACAAAGGCGATTTTTCTCAAAATCGAAAACTAAACTATCGAGTCTTCCGATTACCTTCTGTTGCGTTCCATTTGGTAAATTGAAATTATGTTCGAGGCTGAATTCTCCCGTCACTAAAGTGCGAGAAATCACCGCATCTGCACGACAATAGCGGCGGTTTTTAATCAATAGTTCAGTCCAGTGACGAATCAGTTTGGTTAATCCCTGCCAAATTTGATGCAGCGCCGTTGCTTGGTTGGTGTCTTGTTGTTGAATAGCTGGTTGCAGATAGGAAGGATAGAATACTTGTATGTAAAATAACTGTTGGATTTGAGTAGCGATCGCATCCGCTTTCAATTGTTCTAATGGTGGATCGAACAAACCTTGAAACTGCGGTTCCCGCTTAGCAGTACTGATAAATTCTTCTGCTAGTTTGTGGAATATAGTACCAATTCCTTTAGTGCGATCGTCCGGCAAAAATTGCGTATTTCCATCAAAATGTTGCTTCAAATAAAATAAACGCGGACATTCAAACGCAACTCTGACTTTGGTTACGCTAAAAGAAGTATTTTCGGATTTTTCAGATCGCGGCATTAATGCGCTCTCCTCTGAAGTGGTATAATGAGAATTAGTTACTTTTAATAAACGCCGATGTACGTGAGCTAGATAAACTGTATCGTATTTGGCATATTTTAGCTGTTTTTCAGTTAGAGGTCGCCGTCCCCAGTCGGTTGCTTGTTCGTCTGTATCTATATTGGTAAATTGACAAAGTTCTGCTGCTAAAGTTTTGAGTTTTAGGTTAGACACAGAAAGGCGATCGCGTGTGATTTTCCTCGCCATCTTCAAAGTGCAAGTCACATTTTGCGCTTTGCTTCCCCCCAGAAATCTCAGATCGTAACTGGCATTGTGAAAAACCTTTTCAATTTCCGCATTAATCATGATTTGGTTGACAAAATATGCTACCAAATCCGGTTTATCTAATACATCTAGAATATAAGCGCGATCGGCATTAACATTGTCAGTATCTGCCAACACCTGAATCAGAGATAATCTCGGATAGGCGGTATTCCAGTCAGCCACTTCTGTATCTGCAAAAATGAGTTTTGCGGATACAAATTTGTTGATTATGGCTATTATTTCAGAAGCTTCATTTAGATAAGGCATGAGATACTAAAGTTTAGGTATAAAGCATACTAAATGGTCTTTTGGCGGATCGTTAGGATTAACAAGTTGGATTTTATTTTCCTTAATTAGCTGCTGAATCAATTGCTCAACTTGAATTTGATTGACTTCAGAAAATTTCCTGACTGCATTTTTATTTAAAGTATTTTTACTTAAATATCCTTGAGTTTTGACTACATTAAGTAAAAATTCTCCAACGTCCTTTAAATTAGCCTCATTACTTGTTGGAATATCTGCTTTTTGCAGATTACCTAATTCCTGCAATAAAGTACAATTATCCAAAATTTCCGCATCGCGAATTAGAGCTTCTAATTCCTTCAAGCTGACGGGTTTGCCTGCCACTACCAATTCATTGGCAAGTGCCGAATTAACCAAACTGTGATATGCAGCTAAGTAGTGAACAGAAGATAAAGTTGGCTTAATATGACGATGTTGAGAATTTGTGAAAATTTGTTTGTATATTTGGTATCCGGCAAGTTTTCCGTTCCCTACTGTCACACCACGAATCAGATACAGATTTTCACAAGCATTTTGTTGAATCACTTTCTGGCAAGCATTCATAATATGAACAAAGCTAGTCATACTGGGGTCTTCTGTCCAGACTATTCCTATCCTTTTTTGCTGATTAGGGTTTTCATAACTGAGGGAATGACCGCTGTACTTTCCACTTAATAGTTTAGGTTTAATTCCCTGAAATTGTAAGGCAGCTAAAGCTTCTGCCAACATCCGAATTAGTTCGGGTGCTGCTAACAGGCTAATTTTGGTAATTTTTACCTGAGCTTTTTTGTATTCATCCTGCCAGATTAATTTGAAGGCTGCTAAAACCTTGTCATTCGCATCATTAGCATCATTAGCATTATTACCATTATTACGATTATTACCCTCATCAAGCTCATCATCTTTATCAATTGGAGCAATTATTGATTTTTTGTATTTATCAAACAAATGCCCACCCAGAATTAGTGTATTCCTGGGATCGGTTTTACCACCAGGAAATTTGATTTCTAGTGCTTGGCGAGTTAAAGGAAAAATTGAGGAAGTAGGCTGAGGCTTAGCTTGAGAGTGAAGTGGCTGTAACCTAAAAGCCCACAGTGCTTCTGCTTGATCTAGATTAATACGTTTTAGATGAACTTCTCGATGAATCCCAGCTTTGTCAGACATTTGTATGCGATCTATAACTCGCTTCCAGCCATCGGTAAGGAAGCTGATAACTATCAAAAAGTTTTTTAGACCATCATTATGAATAGTTGTGTTAACGTTAAAAAAAGGTTGTGGATTAAAATCACCTTCGGAATTTATGCCTGTTTCTGTATTGTCAAAACACAAGACAATCGGCTGAGTTTCAGTAGAAATTCTGCCTAAATTTGATAAAGTTTCCCAGGCAGCTTCTTCTGTTTCAATAGAACGTCGAATTTTTAATTCTTGCAGAGACTCTTCACTTAAATCATCTCCTCGTAACCACTCGCAGGCCAAGGGATACAATTCTGGATCTGTGAGGTCGTAAAGCACTCCAAAAAAACTATCAGCATTATAAATTCCTGCTTCTTTGTATGAATCTTTCAGGTGTCTAATAAATTTTTGCCGATTGCTGCGTAATAATTGCCAGACACTATCATCAAAAATTCTTTGTTTTAGACTGCGCTTCGTGAAAGCAGATAGACTTTTCAGCCATAGCATCAGCTGTGAATCTTTTTGTCCCTCTGAAACCTGCATTAAGCTATCAACGGTATAGCGCAGGATATGACGCCTGATGTAGTCGTTGTTAGGCCAAGGCCCAATGTAGGCAAAAAAAGCTTTGCGGTTGAAAGCGCGTTTTAGCCGACCTAAGAGATAGCTTTTGCCAGAACCTGTATCGCCAGTAAGGAGTAGGGTGCGACTGCGATGGTCTTTGGCAACCAGGTCGAGAACTTCTTCAATTTCTGCGATCGCCTCTTGATGAATTGAATCTACTGTTAATCTTGAGTCTTGCTTTTCCCTCCAAAAGTTACCCGGTTTAAAAGTGGTGGGGTCAAAGGGATTAACCTCGCGTCGAATAATCTCGTCAATGGATGCCATACTGAAACTTCCTTTAAACTTGGTAACTGCTTTTAGAATGCCAATAGTTGGCGAGTAGATTGCTAGTTGGCGATGATAAAAAACAGTGGCCCGCCGATATCTTGGGGAATTCCGGCGTCAATTTGTTCTGGAGTATAAGGCGTCGTATCTACCAGCGAACTCAACTCAATCCGATCGTCGCGTTGCAAGTGATAAAGCGATCGATCTAATTCTTCTCTAGATAGAGGCGGTTGTAACTTCTGCCGCAGGTGAAAAATTGGCAAATAATTTTCCGTCCCCAATTCTTTATCTAAATCTCGAATTATCTCTAAAATCTCATCATCGCTAGGCTTATCTATCTGTGTAACTGGCGGCGATACTACTTCCGACTTTTCGCGGAAGGATTTTCGCAAAAAGTTCAGGTAATTTTTCACCAAATCCAGGCTAATGGTTGCAGAACCCTTGGGGTTGTAGTCATCCCGCAAATATTCCAGTCCTCGCTGAGTCAGCCATACCTCGGCTTTCTGGGGTTTGAGTTTATTTTCGGCTTTAATCAGGCCGCGATCGGCTAGATTTTTTAATATCTCCTCTCTTTCTGCCACTTTCAGCACTCTGATAGCGCTGGTTTTGATGTTTCCAGAAGCTTTACCTATTTTCTCCAGCACCTTCAGCTCTTTGTCTGCAATCGGTAACTGGGAGGCATCTATTTTCAGCAGAGCGCGACCGGGAGGTAAAATTTTAACGACAGCAATTGCGCGGGAAAAGTCGATCAGTTCCCGTTCTTCCCCCAACTCTCGACAAATTTTGTCCTTACCTTTAAATTCTTTGAAAATGGCAGCAGAAAGGGATGACCTATAATTAGGACAACCCAGCAATTTCAGCAGGAACTTCAGGTTGTTAATTTCCATTTACTCACCTTTATCTAACTTATTAGAATAACTCGAAAGCTAAAATTAGGTACGTAGTTGGGCTTTAGCCCCTTGATGCGAGGGATAACAGGGATATGAACCCAACAAGATACCCAGAAAGCAAATAACTCGCAACTTGCGTTACTTAATAAAAAAAATATTTACCAGCAAATATCTCGAACTGGTAATATATGGCATTGGCTTTATTAATCATAAATTTAATCTCATCACTTTCTAGCTCTTGTCTAACTATTTGTTTTAAAAATTGACGCTTTTTGGAAGGGCCAGAATGAAATCCTTGCTCTTTGTGAACTTTTTCTACATTTTGTTTCGTATGGTTAAAAATGGTAAAATTTGTATCAAACTGTTGATTTATTTTTTCTATTATTCTACCAAAATCCTGGGTAACTTCATCAAATAAACCTACAACGTAACGAGACCTATAGGGCATTATCCTCGTATAAAAAGATATCCAATTACTAAAATACTTTTCTAAAGGGATATCTAATGCAGGATTTCGAGATGAACTTAAATAATTTGTTTCTAACTCCAAACATCTCAGAGAAACTACAGCATCCACAGGCTTTCTGATCAAAACCAGAGTTGGTATATTAAGATGGGTAGCACGTATTATTTGGGCAGGCGCGTGTAAATGCGATGCCAATGCAATGCGACGAGGTTGAGCAGATTGAAATGCACCAATAGAAAAACTATTTGCAGAACGTGGAAATCCTTCTATCACTAATTCAGTATGTTTTCCTACTGCTTGACAGGGGTTTTTTCCAGCTATTTTTACTAATGGGAAAAATAATTTTGGATGAAGACTTAAAAATGAGCGTACCTCAAATTTTTGCTGAAACCAATTTTTTTCTAAAGCACCCAGATCGTACATATTTAATGAAGTCATTGTTTGTTTTTGAAAATTCTAATTCATAAAAAAAATACAGCCAAGCGATATTTTGGAGGTTACCTGTTTATTTTTGGGAGCGTGGCATAGCGCGATCGACGCAAAATCTCTGCCAACACTACACAAAAAATACAGTTTATTACAACAGTTATATCCGAGTAAACTAACAATGTCAAACTGGCTGTATAGACATTCAGATAAAAACTACTATCCTAAGATAGATGTATTTTCCATTAGCCTATGTGTGAGGATGATTTTACTGCATCTGTTCCGCAAAGACTCCGGCCACTTGCTTCCCAGTGGCGATAAATCACCTTCATCTGCTACTACACTCTCGTCAAGGTAATTTCGGACACAGCGACAATACCAAATCAGATAGGTATAGGCTAATGTCTATCAAATCACTGCCATTAGGACTTCTATTTGAGTAACTTGTATGAATATTCTCATGCTCTCGTCCACGTTCCCCTATCCACCCAGCCGAGGGGGAACGGAAATCAGAACTTTCAACCTGCTCAAATACCTGCACCAGCGCCATCACATCACAGTGGTGACTCAACGCCACGCAGGAGTAACAGATACAGAAATAGAAGAACTGCGTCAATGGGTAAGCAACCTGGTAATTTTTCCCTTACCGCCAGAACCAAAACAAGGGGGAATCAAAGGATTATTCGGCAAAACGGTACGTTTCGCGGAGTCAGTCCTCAAAGCAACGCCACCGAATGTTTTATATCGCTACTCACCGGAAATTCAAAATTGGGTAGATGAGTTTGTCAAAGCTGGCAAATGCGATGTTATTACGTGCGAACATAGCGTTAATGAAATTTACGTTCGCCCTGAATTTCGCAAATCGGTTAAGACAGTTGTCGATATTCACAGTTCGGTTTATGGGTGGATTCGCGATCATTTGGAAATGGGAGCGTCACCGAATGCTTTGCGCGATCGGCTTTATCTTATCCTACTATTAAAACGTTACGAGAAACGCTACTCTGGGAAATTCGATCGCATCGTCGTCACCACCGCAGACGACAAACAGCAATTCCTCAAACTCCGTCCCGACGCGCAAATCCCAGTCATTCCCAATGGCGTAGATTTAGAACTATTTCCCGATCGTACCACCGATCCGGGAGGACATAAACTAATATTCGTTGGCGCAATGGACGCTACCCACAACATCGACGCCGCTCGGTTTTTTGCTTTAGACGTATTGCCAGAACTGCAAAAAAGTTACCCATATACAACTTTTAGCATTGTGGGCGCACGTCCCACAGCAGAAGTTTTGGCACTGGGGGAGCGCACCGGAGTTATCGTTACGGGTAAAGTTCCTTCAATGGCAGATTATTTGCACGCGAGTACAGTTTGTGTTGTGCCATTGCGGGCGGGTTATGGTATTAAGAATAAAACCCTAGAAGCAATGGCAGCTGGAGTACCGGTAGTAGCGAGCGATCGCGGTTTGGAAGGACTAGCCGTCGATACTCCCGACGTACCCTTACGCGCCTTGCGAGCAAATCGCATCGAAGAATATGTGAGCGCGATCGCTCGCTTATTTGAAGATACCAAACTGCGAGAAGAACTATCGAAAAATGGGCGATCGCTTGTAGAAACAGAATACACTTGGGAACGCGCCGGTCAACTTTACGAACAGGTATTGCAAAAGTAGGTTGTGTTTAAATAACGAAACCCAACACGGATGTAATTCTTGTTGGGTTTCGCACTTCGCTTAAACCAATCTACAATTTTAATTTCGTTCTTCTCTACGACTTAAGAATTCTCGCAACTTGACTTTCAATACCATGTAATAAGGTAATTGATAATTTTCGGCTAGCAGCCAAACTACAAAAGAGAGATGGGAAACAAAAGTCAAACCGATCCAAAACTTGGGAAGCCCAGCACCGTAACTTCCCTCTTCGGTAGGAAAAACATAAGCAGAAATACCAACTATTAGGGTCGGAAAAATTACTAAAGCCGTTCCCAGCAGCCAAAGGACTGCTGTTAGCTCAGAATCCTTCTGATGAGCTATTTTCCAGTTGCGACCCGTCCATCGCCAAGCCATTGGCTGCGAACTATCAGCCATTATCAGCAACTGATCCTTAATGTTAGTCGTGAAAATATGGCGACAAAAGTTACAAGCAAAAGATTCCGTGAGAGTCAGTACCGAAAGCTGCCCGTAGCGACAAACGGGGCAAGTGTAGACATCATGAAGGTTGAGGCGTCTACTTTCAGTTGGGGGAGTCGGCGATTGCTTGGGTATCGGTTGTGTCATGCCAAGAAACTATTGGGAATTTCAAAAGTTGTATTGGCCGTAGTCTAGCGAGTAGTGACTGGGAAACCCTTCTATCCACAAATAAATTTTACAATCTGGAAAACGCCCAGCGGCTTAAGCAACTGGGCGTTTTTTAGTTAAAACGGAATTGCTTTTAACTACAGTTTATTTTTTATTGTCTCTGAGACTGGAATTGTAGCTTTGGAAAGATTCGTAGTTCTCCTGTGGATGATACAAGTGGCACTCGCTTACAATCTTGTTCATTAAAGACAAAGAGAAGCGGCATTCCCGTAAATACTCTCCCCAATTTTGTTTCAAACTGCGATGAGCCATTCGGAGATTGTAGGAAGGAATGGCAGTAGAAAGGTGATGGGGAACGTGAACGTTGATATCGTGGCAGAGAATTTCTACCCAACGAGGGTAGTCGCAGTGAACGCTGCCAGCTAGTTGGGCCATAGCCTCGTTCCACTCGCTTTCTGGCTTAAAGGGAATTTCTGGATCTGTATGGTGTACCAAGGTAAAGGTACTCATCCAGAAATGGTAAACCAGCCACGGTGCTAACCAGAACTTGACGAAGCCCCAGATACCGAGCGTGGCGATGAGGATCGGGAAAGCAATAGCAGCTGTTACCAGCACCAGTAGGGACGAGAACTTCACTTGCGATCGCTGTTTGCCCTCAAATCGCGACCAATCAAAGTGCAACAGAGCCCAATGCGCGATCGAACCCACCCACCAAAACCAGCCTCGGATTGCCTGATAACCCCACTGCAACGGGCGTCCCGCACTGCCATAAAACTCTGGCTTAAAAGGTTGCCAAGCATTATCCTCATCTAGCTTATTAGTGTGAGCGTGGTGATAATTGTGTAATATGCGCCAGCTGTGGAAAGGGTAAATTAAAGGCAGCATCATTGTGTGACCCACCAAATCGTTCACCCACCGTCGGTTGGCAAATGACCGATGGCCGCAGTCATGACCGATCACAAAAAAACCAGTCAGCGCCGTACCCGTAAAAATCCAACATAATGGCAGCAGAAACCAGGGTGAAAAGGCGATGCTCACATAACCCAGGCAAGCCAGCAAAACGCTGATAGCAACTGATGTCCAAGCTTTTCGCCGATCTTTGACGAATACTTCGCGCGGCAGAGTTTTCAATATATGTCTGAGGCGTAACTCCGAAGGGTTAAGAGTCAATGCCTGGTTCTGTGCTTTGATCGTCGATGCAGTCATGTATAAATTTAGAGGTCTCCAAATGCCAGTAAAGGTGAAGTACCCATTTCTGTATGCGAAGCATACAGGCTGTGCTGATGATGTGTTTTACCGCTCCAAAAACGCTAACAAACGTTACCATTTTCTTCCTGCTTCATTCTGGTGGTGTCGGAACCAACCAGTCCACAGGCTGACACGACCGAGCTGGCCGCTCTCTCCAGATTAATGGAGGCGTTTAAATCTCTATCGCATTCAAACCCACATTCAGGACACCTGAATATCCGTTCTTTGAGTGAGAGCGAATTTTTAACCTG
>NZ_JBHFNU010000063.1:0-64367 GCF_041929145.1 Aerosakkonema sp. BLCC-F183
TTTATATCTTTGACAGAAACCGCGATATTTTTTCGCGCATTCGTCTAAGGATTTACCCAAAGCGAGAAAAGCGGGATGCCATTGGGTGAGTCCGTCGGTGGTAAGTTGGTCGTATGTTCCATAATTAGAGAAGTCATAGAAGAAACCTTCTTTGATTCCTGCTGCTTTGGGATTACCGTGAATGTAGCGGAGGGTGCAGAGGGCGCGTTTTTGGTCGTCTTTGGGGAAACTTGTGCTGTAATAACGCTTTTCCCAAAAATGTCCGGTGCGGTTAAGCATTCGGTTGAGACACATAGCAGTATACCAGTTTAACCAGTGCATGATTTTGGGTAAGTCGGTGGGGGTGGCGGGTTCGATCAGGTAGTGGACGTGGTTAGATAGGATGCAGAGGGCGTAGAGACGAAAGTTATATTTTTCGATGGCTTTTTTGAGGGCGAAGAGGATGATTTGACGACATTCTCTGCGGTGGAGTTTAAATTCGCGGTTGTTGCAGCGGACGGTGATGTGGTAGGTGTGGTGGGGTGTGAGTTGGCGGGGTGGGCGCATGGTGTCAGGTATCGGGTGGGGAGGGAAAAACCCAAGTGGTTGACTTTTGGCTTGGGGTGTGGTTTGATGGGTTTGGGGTTTAGGCTAGTTGGATGATGGCGTGGGCGGCGGCGACAAATGGAGAATAGTCGTCCAGAGAATAGTCGTCCACTCGAGAATAGTCGTCCACTCCCAAAACCCGGAGTGAGTACGCGGAGTGCGAGAGCTCAAAGGGTACAGGGACCCTCGACAGCATAGCATGAACATCATTCCCACCCTCCACCACATTCCCCCCGGCAATCTCCAATATCAGGGAATCCGTTATCATCTTTTCCAGGGGAATCAGGGGAGGAGCAGACGTAAGGGGACCGTTTTGGTTGCCCCCGTATATGAGTGTGCCCCCCCCTGCCGCTCACCAACCAACCTACCAAATCCATCTCAGACTGCCATCCGATCCCATTGATGATTTTTACTGCCTCTTTTGCCCCTTCTGTTCTTTCTCCCCCGGTCTCCCAATCCAAGGTTTCCACCAGAAAAATTTCTTTCACGCTTGGCGTTTCTTCCACCATCATTCCGCTTTTTTCACTCCTCTTTCTCCACTCTTCTTCCTTTTCTTCTTCTTCCTTTTCCTTTTCTTCCTTGGTGGAGGGCTTCCCTTGTTGCGTAGGATTGGTGGAGTGGTTATTCTGAGGGGGCGGGTTCACCAACAACAACGCCTCATTGCCGTATATTTCCTTGTATGCCTTACGCCAAATCTTAGTATTGGCTAGGTAATCTTGACGCCACCATGACGTCACCACCTTTCCATCAGCGTCCATACCCTTCGTCTTTGCTTCTTGCAGTATAGCATGAACATGATCGGGAGTCCACCATTCGTCAACAGTCTCATTTGTTTTGGCGTCTGCCATTATATCATTCGGCTGGAGCCAATTTGTGTAATCATTTTCTAATTGGGTAATATTTTTCGTTTCCGTTGCTGTATCACTACTACCACCACCCCATATACCTAATAAGTCTTTCACTTCACCCTGGGCATCGGTGATTATAACCGAATCAGCGCTAATCAGCGCTGTTTGCTTGGGGATTTCAGAGCGGCAATTCTACCTTTTCCATCCACCTGACGCATCTCACGCAGGTTCATTCCTTCACAGAACTTGATTTGGCGTTACAGAAACTTCATTTAGCGGCGAGATGGGCTAAGTGTTTCTACGGAGATACCCCCCTTCGATTTCTTGGAGTCAACCGCAAAGCCCTACCCACAAGGGGATTGGGGATAGGGGATTGGGAATTAAATTTGTATTTCTGCCAGCGCGGAGATATAATTTGGTTTTTTGATTGACTTGCTGACTTATTTGGTGTATTATTCTTATAATGGAAATATGTCAAAAAATAATATTGTTAAATATTTCTTCCTCATCAAGACAAGCATAACAAAAAAAATTTATCCTGTCAAGAGCCTCTTTCCCCTATTTTGCGTATTCATCTTCCCCAGAGCAGAAAGGTAGATTTGATGCCGCCAATCGAGAATTTCTACTGCCGCCACCCCTGGTTTAAAGCTTGCTGCGTGTAAGATTCACCCGAAGTTGGGTTTCCTACCGTCAACCCAACCTACTATTTTTCCATTTCAAAAGAAAAACAAAATAAAAAAAGGAGAGGGAAATTTAATTAATCTTTCTCCCTCTTCCTAATCAAACCAGAGGCAAATTTAATTAGACAGACACAGCTGCCTTTGTCACCA
Source organism: Aerosakkonema sp. BLCC-F183 (assembly GCF_041929145.1). Lineage (NCBI taxonomy): Bacteria > Bacillati > Cyanobacteriota > Cyanophyceae > Aerosakkonematales > Aerosakkonemataceae > Aerosakkonema > Aerosakkonema sp. BLCC-F183. The sequence continues at coordinate 2,264 of NZ_JBHFNU010000063.1, forward strand.
CATTCAATTCACCCTTAGCATACTTAGCAGCATAATCATCCAAAGACACTTGCTTGATCTTGCTAGCATTACCAGAAGTACCGAAAGCTTCATAGCGTTCAGCACAAACTTTCTGCATATACTTAATCGAAGGCTTCAGGAAGTGACGGGGGTCGAATTCCTTGGCATCTTTCGCCAAAGCTTCGCGCACAGCAGCGGTGATTGCCAGACGGTTATCGGTATCGATATTTACCTTACGTACACCACTCTTGATACCTTTTTGGATTTCTTCCAGAGGTACGCCGTAGGTTTCGGGGATAGCACCACCGTACTTGTTGATCAGAGCGATCAAATCTTCTGGCACGGAGGAGGAACCGTGCATTACCAAGTGAGTGTTAGGCAGGCGGCGGTGAATTTCTTCAATCCGGCTGATAGCCAGGATTTCGCCAGTCGGCTTGCGGGTGAACTTGTAAGCGCCGTGGCTAGTGCCAATTGCTACTGCCAAAGCATCAACTTGGGTTTGTTCCACAAAGTCAACCGCTTGGTCAGGGTCAGTCAACAATTGAGAATGGTCTAACTTTCCTTCAAAGCCATGACCATCTTCCGCTTCACCCATGCCAGTTTCCAAAGAACCCAAGCAACCCAGTTCACCTTCTACGCTAGCACCGATCGCATGAGCAACTTTCACCACTTCGCGAGTGACATTGACGTTGTACTCATAGCTAGCTGGACTCTTAGCATCGGCTTCCAGAGATCCATCCATCATCACGCTGGTGAAACCGTTCTTAATCGCAGAATAGCAGGTAGCTGGTTCATTGCCATGATCTTGGTGCATCACAATGGGGATATGGGGGTAAGTTTCCACAGCCGCCAAAATCAGATGGCGCAAGAAATTTTCACCTGCATACTTGCGGGCACCGCGAGAAGCTTGCAAAATCACGGGGCTATTGGTTTCCTGAGCAGCCTGCATGATTGCTTGGATCTGCTCCATGTTATTTACGTTGTAAGCTGGAATACCGTATCCATTCTCAGCCGCGTGATCCAACAGCAGCCGCATAGGTACAAGCGCCATATCTCATCCTCCTAATGGTTATTCGTCAGCTAGTTAGTTTTAGACCAGCGGAATTATTACAATAATCTTAAGATACTTTACAACTTCTCGGAACATATATCTACAGATTGAGTTATTAAAGTTCGTGAAAACTTTCTATAAGATTCTTTAATCTAAAAAAATGGGTCGCCCGGGATTCGAACCCGGAACTAATCGGTTAAAAGCCGAGTACTCTACCGTTGAGTTAGCGACCCTAATTTATTTTTTTATCTTTTTGACAACGTTGACTAATTTAACACAAACAAAAAGAAGTAGTCAAGGGGTTTGTTGAAAAAAAGATGGCAAGGGAAATCTTTTAGAAAAAACTTGCCGTCAAGCTGACAAGCGTTTCAAAAGTTGCTTCCGGTTCTACATGAATCAGATTTTCACCAGTATTGAGCGCGTTACGAGGAGCAGTCCAGGGTTCCAGACAATAGTACTCTTTTCCTTTAACCGTCCAAAAAACAAGCGTAGAGTAGGCTTCATCGTAACTCAGGGATAGCCGGAGGTTGCGACTGCTGTCGGTAACGCTGGCGAATGGACTCCTGACATCCCGAAATGCCACATCAATTTCATCGCTGTCGAAGTCAAAGCTACCCGTAAAAGGATGAGTGGTCTTGTTTCGTTGATCTTGGTACTCGGTGGCGGGAATCCTCAACTGCAACTGCGTCTTGTCAAACGTATAAAAATAAGGATGCAGACCCGTGCAAAACGACATCTGTTCATCAGATAGATTAGTGTAGCATTGGCGAATTTGCAGCGTGTTACCCCTAATCTGGTAAGTAAAAGCGAGTTTAAAGTCAAACGGGTACACTTTCCGAGTTACATCGTCACTTTCCAAAACTAGGGTAATGCTCACTTGGTCTTGCGTGACTTGATTGGCAACTTCCCAAGGGAGGTCGCGAGCAAAGCCGTGTTGTTTGAGGGTGTATTGCTTCTCTTTATGGGTATAAGTGTTGTCAGGTAAATTACCGCAGATAGGAAACAGGATCGGAATTCCACCTCTAACACTCAAGTTTGGATCGGCAAATCGCTCTGCATCCAGGTAGAGGATTTCTTGACCTTGGATACACCATCTAGTAATGATACCCCCTCGTTCTGGAACGACTTCTAGCTCAGATTGAGCTGAAAGGTCGGAGAGAATGTAGGTTTTGTATTGCTGTTCTTTGACTGCGATCGCCAACACTGGTGCTGTTCCTGCTGGAAATAGATGTAGTAATCCCACTACTTTACAGGCGATCGGTCGCCGCTTAAAGTAGTGAGTGCCACTCTTGTCCTCAAAGTGCGATCGGCTGCAACACTGGAAATATGCAGCATTTGCCTATTGCCTGCATCGTCCTTTGGGGTTTTGTGTGTTCGTTAGCCAGCAAGGGATGCCAAAATTTTCGGAATCTTTACAGAATTTTTGCACATACACCCCCCTTTTCTTTACACATTTTTTACAGTTCCCCCTATAAGCTATTACATAAGTCCATGTCTCTGTTGCCATCTGACGGCTGCAATACTCAGCCGTACTTAATTTTATGCGGCAAAAATCACATATTTGGGGACTCAGTGACCAAAATCACACTACTATAGGGCAAAATATCACAAGCAGCTGCGGGTCTCCATCATTTACTTAATCAGAGAGATGTTTGACACTTATAGTAACGATTAACGCATCAAGGATTCTCTGAGACGTTATGATTCGCTCACTGGTAAAGTCTGCTTTTCAAACAGGGTGTTTAAGTGTTGCTTCTGAAGGTCTGATTGGCCAAGTACTGGCCAATAAGGGCTACCAGTCAGCTGATTTAGACGCCGTAGTGACCTTATACAAGGCGCTCAACTCCGGTCAGATTGAAAGAGAGGCAAGGGGGGACGTCACGCGAAGCCTAGCCGAGTACGCCCAAATCTATCCAATCCCCATCCACTCGACTCCAATAGCTTGCTAAGACAATTTTTTCTACTGCTAAATATACAACTGCGACCTTCAGCTTGGCCTAGTTTGTGCCGGCAACTAACGGCGAGCCTCTTAAAGAGGGACTTTGCCGTTATCTTGTTTTGGAAGTGCCCGCTCTCGAGCTCTGTCAGTTGAGTATGGTGTAAATTGAGACAAAAAAATAGAGTATGTCAGTTCGCAGACTTGCCCTTAAGATTATAGAATCGATATAAGAATATCCATAGCTTTCACAAGGTAGGCAAAATAAAAAAAGGAAAATTTTTAGGTTTTACCTGACTCAAAGCTGGGAATTGAGATGAAAGCGTCCCGCTTGTGTTAGGATACCCGCAGACAAGTTCTCAACTGGATTTCAGCAATCGGCTGCTAGACGCTGCTCCAAAAGCAATTCTACTCTTTCCGAGTAAGCGTGAATCCAGGGTAAGGAATTTGCGAGTGCGATAACCGTAGTGCGATAACCTAACCTGTGTTTACGACAGGCTGCGCCAACGGAAAATCTCCTTTCTGTAGGAGGTAAAAAGTTAAAAGTTAAAAGTGAAGAATCTAGGAGCCAGAATCGATCTACCATAATTGCAGCGAAATCCGTATAATATTACGAACAAAAACTCGTTTCTGACTCCAGATGACTGCTTTTTTAGTTTTTAGACTAGCATTGGTACGGCATTAAATTGGCACGACCTAAGAATTATATTTGCTGGAGCTATCGCGGTCACTTTTGGCTGCGAAGCACTGAGGAAACCAGTTTTTCCGGTGACGCTAAGTTCTTTTAGCGTAAATTTTGCCCAACTATAATTTTTAATTTAGTTGGGGTACGTTCAAGAGTTCCCTGTTCAGGAGAAACAATACATGCTACACCGCAAGATCTATCAACTCTGTTGCGATGGTCGAGAAGTCTGTGTTTTCTTGCGGGACCAGCAACGTTGGATAGAACGCGCTCGCATCATCGATATTGAAGGAGATTTAGTTACATTACGTTATGAAACAGAAGAAGATGATGAAATTTCTTCTTGGGAAGAGATGGTGCGCCTAGAAAGCATTGGTGCTGTTAGTCAGAAATTAGCATCGGTACCGAGAGGTAATGTAGAACCGTTGGTTTCAGATGACTGTCCCGAAGCCGAACAAATTCGCAATCATTACCCAGACTCCAATTTAGATTAATCTAATTAGGGGCTGTTTGGACTTTAATCAATTCAGTTTTAGCCCAGCATTTAATGTCCAGCGCTGGGCTAAATTTTTGTCATTTTTAAATAAATCTCAACTAAGGGGATTTGAGATCGTTTATTTTTTATTTTCCTCATCTTCCCTATAGGATCGAGGGGGTACAGCACCGGATTCAAAAACAGGACAGTAACCATCTGGCGTTACCTTGAAGCCAAACAGGGGCGATGCTTGGTTCCAACAGCGCTGTCCTCGCTGGTGTCGGCAGTTACCGCAGCAGGCTAAATCAGCCGGGATGCGATCGCTTCCTTGCGTAAGTAACTCCCGTTGCGATAATCCCCGCAATACCAGTTCCTCACCCTGCCAACGAGCTTCAACCAAACCTGTATCGGCAAAGTTTTGCCAGCGAGGGTCACCAGTAATGGTATCGGGAAGTGCTATTGTCACTACAGTCCCCAGCTCGGTCAATTCCCCTTCATAGTTAGTTTCCGGTGCAGCGGGTTGCAGAAATGTATCGCCAATAGGCAGTTCTACCAGCGTTCCCGCTGATGGACAATGCAAATGGTAGCGATTGTGCAGTTCCTCCAAATTAGTCAGGTCTGCCAAATATGTAGGCGAACCGTGAACAAATACTATGTGCTGCGGACGTAAGTTATGAATCAGTTGGGTAGTGCCGGGGCCATCGCAATGCTGAGCCAATAAATAGGTTTCGACATTAACAAGTGCTGGGGATGAGCTACCTTGCTGTTTACCCACACTGCTGGATACTTCAGAAAAAGAACCAGAGTCAGGAATTACAACTTGGAACTCGGAACTTATGGAACGCCCCGGTCGCTGAGGCAGTAATATTAGCCAAGAACCGCTATCTGCATGGCAATAATCGCTCAAATCGCCGATTTCGTCCGTGAAAACAATGCAAGGAGACTTGCCGATCGAGCGACGCTGTTCCGGTTGTAGCCGACGCACGCGGGGACGGACTCGTTCGTCCCAAAACAAAGGTTGATGTCGGGAAAAATTCTGTACTGATGCGGGTAGATAAGGTAGCAGATTGAGATAGGCATCGCAACCTGTAGCAACGTTGCCATCTACCCAGATATCCAAATCCCGACCTGTAAAGAGATGATGACTGCGAAGCAGCATGAGGATTTCCTGACCGAGACCCAAAGTAGGCACAGGTAGCAGGACAGATTGACCCATTGCGATCGCTCGACTGATGCGCTCGGAGAGCTGGTTTTCTTGCTGCCGCCGATGGGGATGACGAGCGGTGCCGTAGGTGCCTTCCAGAATCAGTACATCCGGCTCTATTCCTCGTAAGGAATCTAGAGGCAATCCCTCTACCAGTCGCGAGTTGGACAGAAAAAAGTCACCCGTATATATCAGCGTGTAGGTACGGCGAGGAGTGGTGTAGGTCAGCCGGATGGTTGCCGCTCCTGGCAGATGGCCTGCGGGAAACAATTCGGCACACAGACCGTCTTGGAACTCCACTGGCGATCGCCACGGTAAAGCTTGACAAAATTGAGGGATGTTTTGGGGTTTTACCTCTGGCCAATTCAGCGGCAACAACTGAGCTGTCACCTCGCTGGCATAGATTGGCAGTTGAGGAAAAGCCTTATGCAGCGCCAGAAAACCTCTGGCGTGATCTGGGTGAGCGTGGCTGCACAGCACTAAGTCTGCTGGCAGTGCTTGCTTGGAACCTGTTTGTAGCGGGGTAATGTTATCCATACCGCAGTCGAGCATGATGCGATATGGCCCCATCCGCACAAGCAGACAGACGCCTTCGTCCTCATGATTAACGCTGTAGGGTAAGCATTCTAGGTCGATCACGATGCTCCCTTGAAAACAGTTTTGAGTGTTGAGTTTTAAGTTTTGAGTTAAAGAAGTTGGTGACTCAAAACTCAAAACTCAAAATTCATAACTTTCGCTTAGTGGGCTGAACCGTTGCCGTGATAGTTGTCTGAATCGTAAAATCCATTTTTGGTGCCGAAAAACAGGCTCGCCACGATAAAGACAATAGTCAACCCCATTAAAATTACTTTGATGTCCATCGGTATGAAACCTCAAATTGGATGACGGCGGTGGGTGAAATTTTAGCAAATACTGTATAGAACAACAACTCACTGGGCTGGGGGGGAGTGGGGGAGTGGGGGAGCGGGGGAGTAGGGGAGCGGGGGAGCGGGAAGAAATTCTTAATGAGTGACTTTTGACTTTTGACTTTTGACTTTTGACTTTTGACTTTTGACTTCCCCTAGCTCCTGCACTGGGATTGTGCAATTAATCTTCTGGGAGTAGCATATACTTACTGGCGTCGTGAGCTAAGAGTCGATACCAGTGTTGAATTCAGTGAATCAGTTTCATGGACCCAAGTCCATCCAGTCACAGTATTACGCTTCTCTAGCCTGGTGAGCCAGTCTCCCAGGATAGGGGAGATTGGGAGGTTTTATGCTCACTCAGGAAGGACGTGTTGCACTATCGGATATTGCCGATCTAAATCAACTCAAGTTTGAACTAAATCGCATACCGGCTGTTGATGTAGGAGATTACATTGCGGATGTGCCACCAGAACGGCGAGCGATCGCATTTCGTCTGCTAAAAAAAGACCACGCGATCGATGTGTTTGAATATCTACCGCCAGAAGTGCAGGAAGAACTGATTAATTCCCTGCACAACGCTCATGTTTGTCAAATTGTGGGTTCAATGCGACCGGATGACCGGGCCGAATTATTTGACGAACTGCCTGCTGGGATAGTAAAGCGACTGGTACAGCAACTAAACGGGGAAGAAAGACGGGCGACGGCGACCATTTTGGGGTATCCGGAAGGAACTGCGGGTCGCGTGATGACGACGGAATATGTCCGCTTACGGGAGGGATTGACGGTTGGGGAAGCCCTCCACAAAATTCGTTTGAGCGATGAAGATAAGGAGACAATATACTACGCCTACGTCACGGATGACAACCGTAAATTGCTGAAGGTGGTTTCCCTGCGGCAGTTGCTGTTTACGTTTCCGGATGTCTTGGTAGGGGATATTGCTAGCGATCGCGTTGTCAGAGTCCGCACGGATACGTCTCAGGAAGAAGTAGCGCAATTGATGAAGCGCTATGACTTGATCGCCGCACCGGTGGTCGATCGGGAAGATAGATTGGTAGGAATTGTCACTATTGACGATGTTGTAGACATTTTAGAAGAAGAAGCAACTGAGGATATTCAGAAACTAGCAGGGGTCAGCGGGGGTGACGAAGCAGCCCTATCTCCTCCTCTAGTAACAATCCGCAAGCGCCTGCCGTGGTTACTGGGTAATATTGGTCTATATATTGGTGCTGCTAGTGCGATCGCCCCTTTCCAAGGAGTTATTTCATTCGTACCTGTTTTGGCAGTAATTATGCCGATTTTGTCTAACGCCAGCGGGAATGTTGCCATTCAAGCTTTATCGGTGACTGTACGGGGACTGGGTGTGGGTGAGGTGACGCCCGAAGATACGCTGCAAATTCTTCGCAAGGAAGTTCTGGCTGGATTGGGTACGGCTTTGGCTTTGGGTTTGGCTTTGGGTACTTTATCCTTAATTTGGTCGCCTGCCAATGAGAGATGGGTAGCTTTCGTTGCGGCGATCGTCATGTTTATCAATGTACTGGTGGCTGCTACGATGGGAACGGTGTTGCCGATGGGGTTAAAGCGCGTCAATCTCGATCCGGCTTTGATCAGCGGGCCGCTACTCACTACGATGCTGGATGCGGTCGGATTTTTCACGTTTTTATCGATGATTTCTTTTGCTTTGAAGATTTTTAATGGATAAGGTCTAGGGTCTAGGGGAAAGAAAGGAAAAGAAGCTAAGTAGCGAAAGGGGAAAATACAAGAGCTTCTGTCCGCTCATTGCAGACAGAACAAATTCCAAATCAAAAATCCAAAATCTTTACACTCTTTCGCTGCACTCGCCGCCTACTTCTTTTCGTCTCCTAGTGCTGAGTGAATGATTTTAAATAATTCCTTAGCTGTGTAGGGTTTCGGTAAAAACCCTTTGACGCTGGTGCCTGTGATGGTTGCGAGCGTTTCGTTGGACGCGAGTCCGCTCATGACAATAATTTTGACAGACGGGTTGATTTTTTGCAATGTTCCGATCGTAGTTAAACCATCCATATTTGGCATCATCATATCTAACAACACCAAAGCAATCTCGTGTTTGTGCTGGACGTAAAGCGCGATACCTTCTATGCCATCAGCGGCAAAAATAACCTTGTAGCCGGATGTCTCCAGAGAGATTTTAGCGACCTCGCGAATCGCAGCTTCATCTTCAACAATCAGAATTAATTCTCCATGTCCTGTCATGATTTCCAACTCTTCCACTGGCTGGGTTTGATTTTCAAAAGCTGCGGGTAAGTAGACCTTAAATCTAGTTCCATTTCCCACTTCGCTGTAGACATTCATAAAACCGCCGTGGCTTTTGATAATACTTCTTACCGTAGATAAACCAAGACCGGTGCCTTTGCCAAATTCTTTAGTAGTAAAAAACGGCTCAAAAATTCTATCTACTATTTCTGGTGACATACCCGTTCCCGTATCGGAGACGGTAATTGCAACGTAGTGTCCAACGGAGGCGTCAATGTTCATCTCGGCATAATTTCGATCGATGTAGCGATTTTCGGCAATCATACTCAACCTTCCGCCATTCGGTATGGCATCGCGAGCGTTTACGCAAAGGTTCATCAGTACCTGATGCAGTTGTGTGGCATCTCCAGATATTGCCCAAAGGTCTGGCGTTACATCAGTGTTAATTTCGATCGATTTGGGAAATGTTTGTTTGACAATTTGGCTTATTTCTGATATGAGATAATTTACTTGCAAAAATGTGCGCTCGCCATCAATGCCTCGCGCAAATGACAAAACTTGTTTTACCAAATCAGCACCGCGTTTGGCTGTTGCTTCTAATACAGGTAGCAGGCGTTTGCTTCGCTCATCGTCAAGTTGTATTTCTAGCAGTTGAATTGCCATTAAAATCGGTGCTAGGACATTATTCAAATCGTGAGCTATACCGCTGGCGAGGGTGCCAATGCTTTCCATACGCTGTGCGCGAAGAAACTGCGCTTCTAGTTGCTTCTTTTCTGTAATGTCAGTATTGACGACAAGAATAGATTTGGGTTGATTTGTTCGATCGCGCACCAGTGTCCAGCGACTTTGAACGAGGAGCTTTTTGCCGGATTTGGCTAGTTGATGCAGTTCGCCTTGCCAAGAGCCTTTATCGACAAGCGTTTTCTGAATTAGGGAGCATTTATCTTGTTCTCGATCGTACAAAAATTGATGGGCATATTCTCCTTCGGCTTCTTCTACTTTCCAACCATAAAGGTGTTCGGCGCTTTTGTTCCAAAAGAGAATTTTACTATTCATATCCTGCACAAAAATAGCATCTGTTGCTATATCGAGTAGAGCAGCTTGTTGAGAAATTTTATCTTCTGATAACTTGCGTTCGTTGATATTGCGGAAATATACAGATAACCCTTCTCGCGCGGGATAGGCATAAACTTCAAACCATGTATTTAGGGGCAAATAAAATGCTTCAAATTTGACGCTTTTTTGTTCGTTTACGGCTTTATGATATTCCGAAAAAAATTGAGAAACTACTGCTTGGGGAAACTCATCCCAGATATTTTTACCCAATAAATCCGACTGTTTCTTTTGTAAAAATTGCTCTGCTTGTTGATTGAGGTAGGTGAATCGCCATTCGTTGTCTAAAGCAAAGAAAGCATCGGTGATACTTTCCAGAATATTGACGATCCGGTTGCGGGCTGCCTCAGCTTCAGCGCGGGAAGCTTGCTCTCTTTGTAAAAGTTGGATGCGTTCTTGTTCGGCTTGTTTTACTGTTGTGATGTCGCGAGCGATCGCATAAATTAAATCCTCTTCAACGATCGGAAAAGCTGTCCATGCCAGCCATTTATAGGAGCCATTTTTGCAGCGATAGCGATTCTCAAACTTGATGGTAGGTGAGCCATTTGCAAGCTTTTGAACTTCGCTGATAGTTGAGGAGCGATCTTCAGGATGTACAAAATTCAAAAACGGTTGTGCTAAAAGTTCGGAGTTGCTGTATCCCAAAATTTTTTCAAATGCGGGGTTTAAGCGTTTGAAATAGGCATCAGTTCCGGCGATACATAACATATCTAGGGATAAGTTAAAAAAGCGATCGCGTTCTGACTCTGCCTGTTTGCGAGCGGTAATGTCGCGTGTAAAACATCGCGTGTGAACAAATTCACCATTTGACCAGCATACATTTGAATCGATGAGGACGTGCTTAATCGAGCCATCTTTACACCGCAATTTAGCTTCATAGTTGTGTAATGTCTGATTCGCGGCGAGGCGACTTAAAATATCATCTATTACTTCTTTGTCTGTATGAAAGTTAGCGATGTGCTGACCGATATATTCCTGGGGAGTGTAGCCTAGAAGATCTAATTCTGCTTTGTTTGCCCACTGGATCTTGCCGTCTGGCCCTACCCAATGCAGGCTGATCGCTGCATTTTCCAAGAAGTCAGTCAGCAGCTTTTCTCTGTGGCTAAGTTCTGCTTGCAAACGCTTGCATTCGATCGTGGTGCAGGCTAAGTCTGCTAAATGATGCCGTAACTCTAGTTGACTGACAACTTGACGGCTCAGCGCTCGGAGTGACTCTGCTTGCTCCGGTGTAATTTCTCGCGGTACGAGATCGAGTACGCATAGAGATCCGATCGCTTTGCCCTCTCGCGAAATCAGAGGGACACCAGCGTAAAACCGCACGTAGGGATAAGAGGTAACTATCGGGTTTGTCTTAGACCTGCGATCGGCTAAAGTATCTGGAATAATTATTATATCACCTTCCCGAACACAAATTGGACATAACCAGGCATCGCCTGGTATTTGTGTGATGTCCAATTCTACTTTTGCTTTCAACCACTGACGTCTTGTCTCGATAATATTGATGACTGCAATGGAAGTGCCACAAACTTGTGCCGCTAATTGGGCGATATCGTCAAACGCCTGTTCTGTATCGCTGTCAAGAATCTGATATTGACATAGCGCTTCGAGCTTTGCTAGTTCGTTTCTAGGCAATGCTGCTGTCATGTTTGCCATCCTGGGAGTTCGATTTATTATTCCCAATTCCATGTCGTGCAATCTTTGCCGTATCTCTCAAACGCTTTTATCGCTTGCGTGGATTTTTTAGTTTTTTTAATAGCCATGTAGCGGGAACTTACGTTATCGCTTTATTTATTATAATTTCCACAGTCTCTTTGGGAAGATTTTTCGGGCTTTATTTAGGAAATTTACATAGTTTTTCTATCTTTAGGTATATGTACCTTAATAGTTTTAATAGCAGCGACTCTGACTAATTATACATGAAGTGAAAATATTTAGATACGTAAAGATAAATAACGTATAAATAGGTAACCATAACCCCCTGCCTGCCTAAAAAAGCGGGGAGAATCTCGATAAATCGAAATAAAGTGTTTTAATGTGAAAATCTGAGATAATTTGGCTTAATTACTCGCATGGCTACTACTACTTGGACACGCCGCCACGTTATTTCGCTAGCTGATTTTGTTGCTCCTGAATACGATACAGTGTTGCAAACTGCTGCTAGTTTTAGGGAAGTGCTGTCGCGGCGGGTCAAAAAAGTACCGACGCTGCAAGGACAGGTGGTGGCAACCCTGTTTTTTGAGCCGTCTACCCGGACTCGCAATAGTTTTGAACTCGCCGCTAAGCGACTTTCGGCGGATACGCTTAGCTTTGCGCCGGCAACGTCTTCTCTGACAAAAGGGGAGACTATTTTGGATACGGCGATCACTTATTTGGCGATGGGAATGAATATAATGGTGATTCGCCATAAGGAGGCGGGGGTGCCGCAAGCGATCGCGAATGAGATGGATCGCTTAGAATCGCAGGTGAGTGTCCTCAATGCAGGTGACGGTCAGCACGAACATCCTTCACAAGCGCTGCTAGACTTATTTACCATCTGTTCTTTACTAGACCCAAACCGACCCAGATTAGAATTGCTCCAGGACAAAAAAATTGCGATCGTTGGAGATATCCTGCACTCGCGGGTAGCGCGGTCTAATATCTGGAGTTTGATGGCAAGTGGAGCGGAAGTGCATCTGGCTGGGCCACCCACTTTGCTGCCTCAGTTGTTTGCCGAGTGGGGGAGCGGGGGAGCGGGGGGGAATGTACCTTCAAATTCTCGTGGGTCGCTCACCTCCTCAGTTTCCGAGCATTCCGCTGGTAAGTTATTTTTGCACTGGAATATCGAACCTGCTTTACAAAATGCAGATTTTGTGATGACTTTGCGGCTGCAAAAGGAGCGCATGACCCAGCATCTTTTGCCTAGTTTGCGCGAGTATCACCAGCTGTTCGGGATTACGCACGATCGTCTCAAGCTCTGCAACGCTAATGTTAAGGTGCTGCATCCCGGCCCAGTCAATCGCGGCCTGGAAATTAGCTCTGACCTGATGGACGATCCCCAGTTTAGTTTAATTTCCCAACAAGTCACCAACGGCGTTGCCGTTCGGATGGCTCTGCTGTACTTGATTGGCGGTGGCAAAGTTTAATCGCAGACATCCAGCCGCAGGGGTCGAAACCTGATTTCTCAGATCGACACAGGGAAGAGGAGTAACAGGGGTAAGAGGGGAACGGGCGAGAATTAATCTTTTCCCTTTTCCCTCTTCCCACTCCCTTTTCCCTCTCCCTCTCAGCATTTCTTTATGTATGACAAGCTGTCTTTTGACAAGCTCAGCCCTCTCGCTGACGATGTTCACTATCTCTTCTCAACCAAAGGAATATGGTTCTGAAAAAAGTATTATTAGTGGTTTTGCTGGTATTGGGAATTACCGTAGGTACCCTTACTTCTCCAGCGCAAGCAGCAGATTTGGCTAACGGTGCCAAGGTTTTCAGTGCCAATTGTGCCTCCTGTCACATGGGCGGTAAAAATATGGTCAATCCTGCTAAAACTTTGAAAAAGACCGATCTGGATAAGTATGGTATGGCTTCTCTGGAGGCGATTCAGACTCAGGTCACAAACGGCAAACTTGCGATGCCATCGTTTAAAGGACGCTTGAACGGTAAGCAAATTGAAGATGTAGCAAGCTACGTCTTAGCACAGGCTGAAAAGGGTTGGTAAGTAATACCAAATACTGCTTTTAGTTCGCTTCTGCTGGTATTTCAGCGGAAGCGAGGTTTGTAGCCTTCTGATGGACTGGACTTATGTATCGCTTTGACAAGATCGTCCTTAGCTTTGGCTTTGCTGTCGTGCTGAGCGTTTTGCTATTTGCTGCTCCCACGATCGCTCTTCCGGTGAGTGGGAAAGATTTTTTCAATTTGGGAGTAACTGCAATGCAACGCGGTGACTACCCTGATGCGATCGACAATTTCACTCAGGCGATTGATATTGATGCCAATCTTGGTGCTGCTTACAGCAATCGCTGTCTGGCTTACCTTCAATTGGAGATTTACGAACTGGCTGCGGATGACTGCTCTCAGGCGCTGCGATTGAATCCGCGCAGTGTAGAAGCATATCTGAATCGAGGATTGGCTTGGTACAGACTTGGTGATTATCAAGCGGCGAAACTTGACTACAGCGAGCTGCTGAAAATCAAGCCTTATGATTTCCGCGCTTACTACAACCGAGGCTTAGCAGATTTTGCTCTGGGCGAGTATCAGGATGCGATCGCAGATTACAACCATTCTCTACTCCAGAGTGGGCCACTCGATCGCCCTCAATTGGCTGAAATTTATAACGATCGAGGATTAGCTCACCTCATGCTAAAAAACTTCCCTGTGGCGATCTCCGACTTTGATTTGGCGATCCGCTTTAACAGTGGCGATCCTAGAGGGTACTTCAACCGAGGCTGTGCTTGTTTGTATAGCGGAAATTATATCATGGCGCTGCGGGATTTCAACCAAGTTTTAGCACTAACTCCTAATGACGGTCAAGCATACTTTTACCGGGGTTTAGTTCGTTACCAAATTGGTTCTCAGTATGCGGCGATGGCAGATTTGCAAAAGGCTGCTGAATGTTTTTGTAACCAGGGAGTCACAATCGCTTATCAAAAAACGCTACAACTGATTCGGCAAATTCTCTCATCCGACTCAGCTATTGGTTGAGCAATCTGGAATCATAATTATTTCCCATCCAAATTTTTGCTGCGCGACTGTAGCATTAAAATGATACTGTTATGGGTGAAGCGACCTGATGAATTCTGGAACCGCAGTTTTATTTGCTGGCGATCGACAACAAGCTCAAGATAGTTTTGCCATAACTCTTGCTCCTTTATCCCTGGAAGAAGTTTACGCGCTAGCGGACGATCCGGGGAACGGTGCTGTAGTATTGATGAGCGGGATGGTTCGCAACCAAACCGATGGTAAGCCGGTGGTGGCGCTGGAGTATCAAGCTTACGAACCGATGGCTTTGCAGATTTTTCGCCAAATTGCCGCCGATATTCGCAAAACTTGGCCAGATGTGAATCGGGTGGCGATTCACCATCGCATCGGACGTTTGGGAATTGGGGAAATTAGCGTGTTGGTGGCGGTTGGTAGTCCGCACCGAGGTGAGGCGTTTGCAGCTTGCAAGTATGCGATCGATACATTAAAACACAACGCGCCTATTTGGAAAAAAGAACACTGGAGTGATGGTTCTAGCAGCTGGGTGAGTATCGGTGCGTGCGAAACCCAGGCAACAAACTGTTAGGGAATATTGCAATTTGTAACTATTGCTTTATCTCAAAAGATTAATCCTTTAGACTGATGTGCGATTCAAAATTTTGGGATAAACAAGGATAGGCAAATGCAGGATTTGCTCTGGCACGATTATGTGATTTTCATTTCTTTGATTGGTTCTATTGCTGGACTTTGCTTAATATTCGATCGCAAGCAAACTCAAGTGGATGAGGTGGAAGAAACAGAGCGATCGCTTTTGATGATGAGCTTCGCTTACTGGATAGTTTACTGCGTCGCTGTTGGCGTCCAGAAGTTCGATTTGCCTGAATGGGATATTTTGGTAACGAGTTTGCAGTTAACTGCGGCTATTTCTTACTTTTTAACTTTTTGTTGCGTACTGATTCTGCCACTGCATCGCTTTTCGTTGCGACAAGTAGAGTGATTCAGATTTGTAGATTTGTAGGTTGGGTTGAGGCACGAAACCCAACGCTTGCGACAAGTAGAGCGCTCCAGATTTGTAGGTTAGGTTGAGGCACGAAACCCAACGCTTGCGACAAGTAGAATAATATCATGTCCGTTTGGATTGGTATTGTATGGTAGGGGCGGATTGGGTCTGGCGGGTTTATGGTGGAAAATGTTTGTCTATATTACAGATATTTGGGATGGTGGGTTACGGCACGGGAACTTAATTATTGCTTGAAAGTACTGAAATTATCGCCCGTGCCTAACCCACCCTACAATTAAATAGGTGCGATCGCATCTATCCCAACCACGCCTCCAAATCTGCCAATTCGGAAAAACCTAATAAATCTACTCCTAAATTTTCTAAATCTTGGATAGATAAACTGCGGATTTTTTCTAGAAGCACGGGAGTGATTTCCCCAAATTTCCACTCTAATTGGCGTGTAACCAATAAAAGCGCTTCCTCTTTTTTTCCTTCCTGTCTTCCTTCTTGGAGAATGTCTTGGTAAATCACAGACTCGCGCATAAAATCAGCCCTCAAAATCGAACGAATTAAGTCTCTATCAAAGCGTAAACCAGCTAAAATCCCAGTACAAGCAGCGACTCCTTGGCGTCGATCGCTATTTTCAATTCTATCAACTCTTTCGGCGACTTGTTCTAACAAAGCTTGGGGAGAATCACTCCTCGCCAATACCGCCAAAGGTAACAAACCGGGATTATCCAAGAATATAGCAGGGTCTTCTTCCCACAAACGAATTACGTTATAGCGGTGGGTGGTAGTTCTATCCCGATACTCTGTGGTGAACGCTATTTCGTTAGAACTTTCTTGCAAAAAGATAACAAACTGTTCTACATCCCGACGATATTTGCGCTTCAACCTCACCGAATAATCCAGCATCCGGAAAGGAATCGGCGGGTTAGAATAAGGATCGGTTTCAAATTCTAAATGCAGAATGCGATCGCCAACTCGCAAAAAGCTCACTGAATCTGCCCGAATTGGTTCTAAATCTAGTTCTGTTTTCAATACCCTGACTCTGGTTGCTTCTATTCCTAAAAGCCACCGGGTAAAATCAGCGGGGAACCGTTCTGCTAAATATTTACAAGCGTTGTCGTAACTCATGGAATTGAGAGGTTATATAAATCCTATCACTTTGAAACCAACTGGTAGTGCGATCGCTATGTTAAGTTATGCAAGTAATTCTCCAGCCAATTTGA
Organism: Aerosakkonema sp. BLCC-F183; assembly: GCF_041929145.1. Taxonomy (NCBI): domain Bacteria; kingdom Bacillati; phylum Cyanobacteriota; class Cyanophyceae; order Aerosakkonematales; family Aerosakkonemataceae; genus Aerosakkonema; species Aerosakkonema sp. BLCC-F183. The sequence goes on from NZ_JBHFNU010000063.1 coordinate 18,762, forward strand.
GGACAGCAGCGCGGGTAGAAGGGTCAAGGCGAAAGCGAAGTGCATCCAGTCGATCGAGAATAGGCGCAATAGTTGTTATATATCCTACTTGCTTTCCTTTCAACAACATCCCCAAAGTACCTGTAAATTGCACACCAAGCAAGCGTGCGTATCTTCTGCCTAAAGCATCGTCTAGAATAACTAAAGAATCTGGTATTTCGACTGCTAGTGCTAATGCCTCTCGTTCACCTATTCCCAGTTCGGTTACGAGGGGTAAAATTGCTCCTGATAAAGGTTGGCGAACAGTTATCCACGATAAAGAAGCTAGATTTGGCAGAGATATACCTAAAATTTGCCTGTCGCAATTTCTGACTCAACAGCTTGGGGTATTATAATTTCACTATACAGAGTTGGTAGCAAATCCAACAAATTTAATTGGTAAAGATATTGAATTGGCGAAGTGTCAGAAATCACATTAGGCACGCGCCAAATCCTCGTTAAGTTCCTCTTCCGTAAGCCGAAATGTGTCAACTCCGTAATCAGCTAGCTTGGTTAAAAATACAACTTGCGGTATACCAGCAAGTTTAGCCGCTGCGCCAGCGGAAAGTTTGCCCAATTCATATAATTTGATAGCTGCTGCTAAACAGACTTCATCGCGCAGTTGTTCGGGAGTTAGTTTCAGCGCTAATGCTGTTTCTTCTGGTAAAGATAAGGTAAATTCGTACATTTGGTAATTGTACTTCGGGGTAAATAATACTTAAGATTTTAACAAATAAAGTTTATGCAACCGTCGTGCTTTTCTATTGCATCCTTTGCTATAATGAGTCAATGCCGCCGAGCGGAGAGTCCGGCAATTATCCTGTACCATAACATAAATTTATGGTGGCGGGGCAGTCAGTCCAAAGTTGGCACGTACCGCTTAATCAAATTGTAGGTTTTTTGGATAATTGGTAATTGCCTCATTTTGAAAAAAAAAATTTTTACCGCCTTCGGCGGGAAGGGTAAAGAAAAGAGGGTAAAGGACAAAAGGGCAAGAGTATAAAGGGCTACAAAGTCCACGCAGCAGCACCACCAACCCGAAAACCGTTGTAGTAGTTACTGTCGCCCGCATCGAAGTTGTAGCGAAAAGCCGAGCGGCAGAAAGCAGGATTTTCGTCCCACGAACCACCGCGCAGCAGCCGGAGCGCTCTTTCATCGCTAGTTAGCCATATAGTTCCATCGTTAGGTGCGCCTTGATAATTATCGTGCCAATGGTCAGCACACCATTCCCAGATATTGCCGTGGAGGTCGTAAAGGCCAAAAGCATTGGGAGGAAAGCTCCCTACAGGGGTAGTTTCACGACGATAGTTCCCTTTCCGCCCCAAGCCGTAGGTGTAATTACCATCATAATTAGCTAATTCGGGAGTAATTGTTTGACCAAAGTAAAAAGGCGTTATTGTTCCGGCGCGACAAGCATATTCCCATTCTGTTTCGCTGGGTAATCGATAATATCTGCCAGTGTGTCGGGAAAGACGATCGCAAAACTCAACTGCATCATACCACGAAACACACTCTACAGGTCGATTTGCTCCTTTAAATCTAGATGGGTCTGGTTGAAGGTCGCGGTTAACTTTTGCAAGATTAGCAACCGCTTTCCACTGTGCTTGAGTAACTGGATATTTTCCCATTAAGAAGGGTTTAATTGTAACCTCGTGTTGAGGTCTTTCACAATCTCTGCTTCTGTATTCACTTGACGGCGCACCCATTGTAAATTTCCCGCCGGGGATGTAAACCATATCGAGTTTGACACCATTACCCAAATCTTCAGAAAAAGATTGAGATTGAGATTGTGGTTGAGGAGGTTGGGGAACTGATATTTTAGGAAGTGGAATTGGTTGAGGAGGTTGGGAAACTGGTATTTTAGGAGGTGAAACTGGCGGTGGTACAGGTTGAGGAACTGCTATTTTAGGAGGTGAAACTGGCGAAGGAGTAAGTGCTTTCAAAACTTCAGCCGCAGATTGATATCGCTCTCCTACCGGAAATGACAACATTTTATCTAATATTTTTGCTAATTCATTACTGACAGAAACATTTTGCCGACGCCATATCCATTCCATTTGCATCGGATCGAAAAGTTTATCGACCCAATGACCATTTCTTTCTTCCAATAAACACCCAGTTAACAGCCGAATACAAGTTACAGCTAAACTATAGAGGTCACTAGCTGGCGAAACATGACCGTGCATTTGTTCGGGTGCTGCATAACCGGGTGTACCAGTGATAGTACCCATTTTCGTAAGCACGGTAGCGGTTAATTGTTTGGAAACGCCAAAATCAATCAGGACGAGAGAATTGTTACTACTTCTAATAATATTATCTGGTTTGATATCTCGATGAATAACATTTTGATTGTGGATAAATTCTAAGACTGGCAGCAATTCAGTTAGCAATTTTCTAACTTGTTGTTCGCTAAATTTTCCCAGTTGCTGTAATTCTTTTAATAAATCCTGACCGTCTATAAATTCTTGTACCAGATAAAAACGGTTGTCCTGTTCAAAAAATGCCAGCAAGTCAGGAATTTGGGGATGTTTGCCTAAGTCTCGCAGTCTCATTCCTTCTTGCTTGAATAATTCGGTAGCTTTCTGGAGTGCAGCGCTACCTTGCAGTTGCGGCAAAAACTGCTTAATTACGCAACGGGTATCAAAACGGTGTTCGTCTACCGCCTCAAAAGTGCGACCGAATCCACCTTCACCAAGGTATCTAATTGCACGATAACGATCGGCTAAAAGTAATTTATTACCGCAGCGCTGACAGAATTTGGTGAGAGATGGATTTGAGAATTGGCAATCAGGGTTAAGACATTGGCTCATATGATAAACTATTTAATGACTTGAGCGATCGCATCCTCCAATTCGTTCTGTTGACAGCTGGTAATGATAAAAACTTCTTGAACAGTTTTGCCATGTCGCGCTATTAATTTAAAACCGCCGCGAATAGGCACGGATATTTTTAATTGCAATTTTGGGCAGTGACCTCTTGCTCTGCCAATCACTGCTGGTGTAATAGTTTGAATACCGGGATGTTTAGTTAGCTTTTCCAGAATAGGAATTAAGCCGGTAATATGAGTAGAATGATTGAGAACGACGCGGCCATAGGTGGGATTGCTCATATTTATGCTGCCTCTAGGGGAGCCATAGTGAGTCCCGCCCGCAACAGTTGTTGGTGGTAATGTTCCGCTTGCTCTTGGGGGCCAACCCAGACGATGGCTTGACCTTCATAGTGTACCTGATTCGTGAGCTCCCAAGCGCGATCGCTCGTCATCCCTGGGATATATTTTACCAAGCAATCGTGAACGTGCTGAAATGTGTTGAAATCATCATCCAGCACGATTACCTTGTAATTTGGGTAAGGCTTGCGGGTAACTTGACTGGATTTTTCAGGAGCTATAATGGGTGCATTCGCCATAGGTCATTCGATTTTGGATTTTGGATTTTGGATTTGGGATTGGCTGGGCTTTGAAAGAACAGAGCTTGAAATAAGCGAGAATTTTTTTGATGATTCCCCTTGAAAGGGGAGGCTTGAAGCCCTTTTTTTCGGTCAGTTACCGAAAAACTTAACAATCTGAAACAACAATTTACTAATCTATCTTAATGCGAAGTGAGTGGGGGAGTGGGGGAGTGGGGGAGTGGGGGAGTGGGGGAGCGAGAGAATTAATCTTTTCCCTTTTTCCTCTCCCTCTTCCCGACGCCCTAACCCCGACGCCCTAGCCCCTTTAATCACTGCCAATCTTGTCTTGTATTGAAAATCGAGGTATTGGGGAAAGCTGTAGGATTGCCGTTACGATCGAGACGGCGTTGCAAAGCTTCTAGTTGCGGTTCTGGTTGGGGGAGTCGATCGACCAATTCATATGGTAGAATACCGTTTTCGAGAGCAAAAGCGGCTGTAGTTCCGGCTGCTGCACCCACCGACCATTCAAAGGAGTGTACTCGATAGGCGGCGGCGGCGGTGTGGCTGGTGGCAATGCTTTTCCCTGCAACTAGCATATTGTCGATTTTCTGAGGAATCATTGCGCGTAGGGGTACTTGGAACGGATAAGCTTGACCTTGACCTTTCCTTGTTCCTTCGCGTTCTTTGTTACCTGGGGCTTCTGGTGGGCTTTGGGCCATGCAGGGATGGAAGTCGATCGCATAGTGACCGATGCCGACAGAATCGGGGAAAATAAAGGCACGCGATCGCGGTTTCACATCTGCCGGAGATAGAACATCTGCGAGTACGGATGGCGCATTTATACCAGACAAAATTGCCCACAAACGGCGATATTCTTCTGCTGACAGATTATTGCGGTAATAATCATCGCGAAAATTATTCCGAGAAATATCAATTTCCCACACTGTAAAACCTTCCGGCTGACCGAAGCTGGGGCGTCCGATAATGCGGCGTCCTTCGCGTATATATGGATACTTCGATAGACCGTGTGCGGTTCCCATTGGGGCATTTAAACCAGTGAGAAAGCGGTTATTTGGGTATGGTTTCTTGACATTATCGCCCAGTTGTGAGTCGGTAGTCCCTGTTACCAGCCAGTAAAAATAGCCGATCGCATTTTCCTCACCTTTGCGAAGAGTTTCCGTCCGCAATCCACCCATCCATCCACCCGGTTGTAGCTGACCGCTCTCTTGCAACTGTTCGCGAGTATAGATAAAGTTATCTTGCGATGTTCCCGGACGGTAATCGTTACCCCAAGTCCAGTTTTGCATGGAAATGTCGCCAGGATCGATCGGATATTCTCTGGGATTAGTTCCCAATTTTCGATCTGGTTTGACACTTTTAATGCGGCGATAAGTGAAAACGAGAGGGAAACTAGCTAATCGCTGCAATTCATAGCTGTAGTATGGCGCATATTGAGAGTAAAATGAGGGCAGCGTGTGATTTTGCGGTTCTTTAGTTGCCTGCATTGCAAAGGTATAAGTAAAGCCTTGCGTGCAGTAAGCATCGCCTTTTTCGCTAGCAGAAGAAGGTTCCAAAACGGAACGAGGATCGATACCCAAACGGTAGGGAATATCAGCCAGTCCAATTAATTCGCCGGTTTCCGTAGCTTCGATGACAAACCAATCGGCTGGTTTTGGTTTTTGGGCAGATTTTCTCGATTTTTTGGGTACGAAGCGGATAATAGATTTGTCAAATTGGGCTGAATTTTCGTAGCGATAGCTGTCTTCGATCGTCTGAGATAAAGGCAGAGTATTTAGGGGTGGTGCGTTTTTCGCCGGACGGTGTTGAATCGCTACAGCACTTTGAATTATTTTTCCATCTCCACTAATTTCCAGTTCCTTAATTACTGTAGAGGGAAACCATTTCAGCTTACCATTACCGCGATCTTCCGCATCCTTTAATATGCCAAATAAAAGTTTGTGTCCGTCACGAGGCAGAAAACAAGATTCGCTTACCCAACATTTACCGGGATTGAGGCGTTTGTAATGTTGTTCAATGCGTTGGCGAAGTTCTAAATAGCCGCGAGGATAATATAAAAGTTTCCTCTGAGTCGGTCTTTCGTCTAGTGCGGCGGTTCCTTGGGCAGAAATTTGTCCGCCTACCCAGTCGGTAATTTCTGTTAGGCAAACGGTTTTTCCTGCTAGCAAAGCTTCGTAGGCGGCGGCGGAACCGGAAAGTCCGCCTCCAACTATTAGAAGTTCGCATTCTTCTGTTTTATCTGGTTGTCTTGGTGGTGCGGCTAGGGCTAATGGAAAAGCTGATTCTAGGAAAATTAAGCTGAGGGTGATGGTGGTTAGTATGCGTTTCATGGTTATTTTTGTTCAACTCCTATTATCGTGTCTGGTAGCGTCGGTGGTATATCAATGATGTCCTGAATTGTCTGTTGGAATCGTTAGTTAAAATTTAACCGCAGATGTAGGCAGATTAACGCAGATTAACGCAGATAAGATGGCGAATTTTTAGGTAATTGCTGCTAGTGAAGAGAAGAAGGAAGAGATAAAAGAGAGGATTTCATCGATCGTTTACAATTACTATTCCCCTCTTTCCCTAACCCCTAATCCCTAATTTACTGCCAGTTTTTGCCAAATTCGTTAAATATTGAGGTGTCGGGAAAGGCGGTGGGGTTGCCATTTTGTTGGAGGCGTCTTTGTAAGGCTTCGAGTTGTGGTTGTTGGCGGGGAAGTTGTTCGACGAGTTGGTAAGGCATGAGATTATTTTCTAAGGCAAAGGCTGCTGTGGTACCGGCGGCTGCACCAACTGACCATTCAAAGGAATGCACTCGGTATGCTGCTGCTGCTGAGTGACTGGTGGCAATACTTTTGCCAGCGATTAGCATATTATCAATTTTTTGGGGAATCATTGCGCGTAGGGGTATTTGGAAGGGATAAGATTGAGATGCTGCCATCGCTTCGTTGGGATATCCCTGGTTGCCGGGAGTTTCTGGGGGACTTTTGGCTAAACAGGGGTGAAAGTCTATTGTATAGTGACCGATGCCTACAGAATCGGGATAAATTGCCGATCGCGATCGCTCTTTCACTTGTTCTGGAGACAAAGCTTCTCGAATTACGGCAGTTGCATTCAAACCACTCAATAATGCCCACAAGCGGCGATACTGTTCTGTTGATAGGTTATTGCGATAATAATCCTCGCGAAAGTTTTTTCGAGAAATATCGACTTCCCACAATGTAAAGCCTTCGGGATGTCCCCACGCGGGTCTGCCAATAATTCTTCTCCCTTCTCTTATATATGGATATTTCGATAAACCGTGAACTGTTCCCATCGGCGAATTTAATCCGGTAAGATAGCGGTTGTTCGGGTGCGGTTGCTTGACACCATCGCCGAGTTGTGAATCGGTTGTACCTGCGACCAACCAGTAAAAATAACCTTGGGATAGTTCTTCTCCACCGCGCAAACTTTCTACTCGCAATCCTCCCATCCATCCGGACGGTTGTAACTGACCTAATGTTTGCAATTGTTCGCGAGTATATATAAGGTTATCCTGAGAAGTTCCCGGTCGATAATCGTTCCCCCAAGTCCAATTTTGCATGGAAATATCTCCCGGTTTGGGAGGTGTTACACCGAAAGTTTCTCGGCTTCTGATTTTTAATTCTTTTGGTGCATTTGGGTTACTCCAAATGCGTCGGTATGTGAAAATTGATGCAAAGTTAAATCGTTTTGCCTCGAAACTGTAGTAAGGACTGTAACGGGAATAAAAGGGAGGCATTTGGTGAGTTTGCGGTTCTTTGGTTGCCTCCATTGCAAATGTATAAGTATATCCTTGGGTGCAATAAGGATCGCCTGTATCGTTTGCACCAGAAGGTTCTAAATAAGAACGCGGATCGATACCGAGTCGGTAGGGAACATCTGCAAGGGCGATAATTTCTCCTGTTTCTGTGGCGTCGAGAACGTACCAATTTGTTGGCTGGGTTGTCTGGGATTTTTTAGTACGTTTTAAAGGCAAGAAACGGATAATTGTTTTGTCAAATCGAGACGAATTTTCGTAGCGATAAGCGTCTTCGATCGTCTGGGATAGAGGTTCGGTGTTTAGCGGTGGTGTGTTTTTGGCGGGATTGTGTTGGATGGCGATCGCACTTTCAATTAATTTCCCATTTCCTTCTTGTCCCCCCCCGTAGACGGGGGGGTTAGGGGGGGTAATTCCCAATTCTTTCACAACAGTAGAAGGAAACCATTTCAATTTACCTCTACCTCGTTTCTCGGCATTTTCCAACATAGAAAAAACAAATTTGTGACCGTCGCTGGGAATAAAACAAGCTACACTTACCCAACACTCGCCGGGATTGAGTTTTCCATACTTGCGTTTAATTCGTTCTCGCAATTCCAGATATCCACGCGAAAAGAATTGCCTTTGGCGTTGGGTAGTGCGTTCATCCAAAGCCGAAACACCTTGCGATGAAACTTGTCCTCCCACCCAGTCGGTGATTTCCGTCAGACAAACGGTTTTCCCCGCTAGCAATCCTTCGTAAGCAGCCGCAGCACCCGCAAGTCCGCCGCCAATTACCAGGATTTCGCATTCTACGGTTTTATCTGGCTGTCTGGGTGGTGCGGCTAGGGCGACTGGAAAAGCCGATTCCAGTAGGATTAAGCTGAGAGGGAGGGTGATGAAGGAACGTTTCATAATGCGATCGAGTTAAGCGCCTGCATCCAAGTGGCTTTTAGAAGTTACCATCTTCCTAATGTTCATTACAAGCTTTTGTCGATCGGGATTGGCGATGAGGCGCGATTCGATGAAATCAGATGTGAGTTTAAATCGGAATTTATGCCAAAAATAATGCTTGTTGTCTGCTCTTACTGATTCAGTTTCTATGACTGTTTGTGGATGCACGATCGCAATCCCTTCTATTCCTATAAAATCATCCGTATTAAAGGTGAGTAAATGAGTTATATTGTGTGCTAACATTACCGCAATTAACCTGACATCGTGTACTCGTTTTCCCTTAACGTTATTGGTAGTTACGCAATTCAGCCAGTGCGTAAATATGAGCGGGTTTTCCTCAAGTAACGGAAACTGATTTAACAGTTCTTCTACTTCTGTAGAAGTTTTTTCAACAGTCCATCCTAACCCATTTACTTCAATCGGACGAGTAGCAACGACCCAGAATTCAACAATATTTTGGCTCGTGATATAAACTTGATGCCCTTGCTTAATTAGATTTGCAGTTGCTCTGGTTGCAAGCAGATGAACGGGAGAGTTGCTATCGCTCATCCGTAGCAAGATATTGGTATCTAGAAGATAGTCAGTCATCAATCGTACATATTTTCTCGACTTAGAGCCGCATCAGGTAGGTTAGGCCCATCTTTGTGGCTTTCTGCCCATTGTATCAAACGTTCTGCTCGTTCTTTAAGTGTGGCAGTTGCCCAAAATGGTTTATCTTCCTTTTCTGGATACAGAATCAGCCTTTTATTATTCACTTCAACAACGAAGCGTTTGTTAGGTTCGATCGCTTCTAAAATCTCTCTAGGCAAATATAATGCGCCATTTTCGCTAATTTCAACGATGGGATTCATAGGTTGAAACTTCTTTCTATATTGATAAAAAGTGTAGCACGGCTCCTATCGATCGAACAATAAACTTTCTCGTGACAGGGTAAACCGGAGCGCAATATCTGGGGCGTTAGATTAAGTGGGTGCGCCAAAGCGATAAAATTAATGATTACCGCGAAAAATATGCTTTCTGACATACCCTACTGACTCACAATTAATAACTAGCAACTTGCGTTATTACTCTGCTTCGCCGATGAGAGTGAAAGCTGCCCAATCTCTCGGATTTGGATATTTTTTGATGGCGTTTAACATGGCATTTCGCAATGCTTGGGCTTTGTCGGGATTTTGTTGCAAATTGCGATAAAAATCGGTCATCAAGGAAGCAGTTGGTGCGTCGGGTACTGACCACAAAGAGACGATCGCACTCTTAACGCCTGCGACAATGAGCGATCGCGATAATCCAATCACGCCATCTCCGGTAAGGCGACCTCTACCAGTATCGCACGCACTCAGGACAACTAATTCGGCGTTTAATTTTAAATCCAGAATTTCCGATGCGGTGAGCAAACCGTTATCCTGGGAGGATGGCGAAAGAGCAACTGCACCCGGTACACCCAATCCCTGAAAATCATCTAATAACCCGTGTGTCGCAAAATGAATTAATTTGGCTTGCGGTAACTTTTGCAAAATAGCTGCCTTGGTAGCATCTTTGCCAATTAAAGGTTGGGTATTTAAAAGTGCGGCGATGTCTTTTGCTTCTTGTTCCGCACCCGGTAAGCTGGGTAGCTGTTGGGGTGGGTTGCCAATTTTTGGCATAGTAGGATTTCCTACTACTACCGCAGTTTGCATATCGGCGTTTAAATTTTGGGTTTTGTTTCGTTGTTTATGGGTTAAATCGAGTACCTGAATTGCAGGTGCTGTGATAATTGTATGTTGCTCGATCAGGTATTTGCCGGAGTTATCTTGCAAAGCGGCGAAAGGCACTAAAAATAACTCGCATTGAGGAATGAAGATGACGCGATCGTTGGCATTTTTTGGCAATAAATCGGCGATAGGTTGGATCAGTATTTGGTGAAGTTGCTGTAATTCCGGTAGCGGTTTTCCCGTTGGCAAACTTTGCCGATTTTCATCTACTCTAGCCGCAATCGCTATGCCGCGACCTCTCACACCAAGCTGAGTCCGACTGCTGGAAACGAGGTCTTGAAATCTGGGCAATCTGCCTCGGTTTGCGTTAATCGATTTCAGGTCTACTTTGCGGAATGCTATTTCTCCAGTAGGTTTAATCGCCCAAATCAAAAGTTCTGATTCGTGGGGTTGCGGTCGCAGTTGGTCTGGGGAAATTTCGTAGGCATTTGCTTGCTGTCTGATTTTGAGATCGTCGTAAATAATCGAATATTCGATGATGGTGGCGTTCTGCTCTTTTGCTACTTTTTTAATATCTGCAATTGTGGGAGGAAGGATATTTGCTTGGGCAGATTGTGCAGTTATCCTTCCTGCCAATAATTCGACAAATGCTCTGGCGCGTCCCCGTTCGGAAATTTCCAAGGCGGCGTCGGTTTTATTCTGAGCAATTAAAGCTTTTTGGGCGAGGCGATAGGTAACTGCTTGTTCTTCAAAAATAGAGATTTTGTTGATATCGTTACTACCTAAAGCAGCCCTAATTGATTCCCAAACTTTAATGCCATCTAGAAATGTTTTTTCAGCTTCGGCAAACTTGCCTGTGGCAAACTGAACTCTACCAAGATGATTGAGAAGCATTCCTTCGATTCTGCGATCGCCTATTTCTCGCACTATCTTCAAACTTTGCTGCAAGTATTCTGTCGCTTTGGGATATTCTTGCAAATCGTAATAAACTTGTCCCAATTTGCCGAGGGTGCTAGCTTCTTCTAAGCGATTTCCTACTTCGCGAGCAAGAGAAATAGCTCGCTCGTAAAATTCGATCGCCTTTTGATTTTGCCCTAAATCAAAATAGACTGCACCGATGTTACTCTGGAAGGTTGCTTCTTTAGCTTTATCGCCTAAACTTTGCACAATTGACAGCCCTCGATCGTAGGAATCTAATGCTTTTTGATTTTGACCTAGATTGGAGTAAACTGTAGCTATGTTAACTAAGGTAGTGGCTACTTTAGATCGATCGCCTAATTCTTCTTCCAGGGTCAGCGCTTGGTTAAAATAGGTGAGGGCTTTTTGCGGTTGACCTAAAAAGAAGTAAACTGTACCGATGTTGTCAAATATGGCGGCTTGATTAGTACGATCGTTTCCTTTTTGTACGCTGGGCAATGCTTGATTGTAATAATCGAGTGCTTTTTGATACTCACCCAAGGCGGAGTGAACCAAGCCGATATCGCCGAGAACGATCGCCACTCTGGTGGGGTCGCCCAAGTCTTGCGAAATGGGGAGCGATTGGTTGTAGAATTGCAGCGCCTGTTGGTATTCGCCGCGCTCGTAGTAAACTTGACCGATGCGATCGAGAATGATGGCTTGTCCTAAGCGATCGTCTATTTCTCGATATATCGGCAGCACTTGGTTATAATATTCTAGTGCTTGTTGATACTGGCTTAAGTCCGAATAAACCGCAGCGATGCTAGATTTTGCATTAGCTTCAATTTGGCGATTTCCTAATGTGGGAGAAAGGGATAGCACTTGGTTGAAATAGTCGATCGCTTTCTGCTTTTCGCCCAAACTATCGTAAGCCGAACCTATGCCAATTAAGGCAATGGCTTCCAATTGTTTAAAGGAGGAATTGCCCGAACTCCTAACAATTGACAAAGCTTCTTCAAATTTAGCGATCGCTTGTGGTAAAGATTCTTTAGTTTTTTGCAGTAATAACTGCTGTCCTTCTTTGAGAGATTGTAAAGCACGTTCTTCTGGATTTTCTCCTGCTGCTTGACTGGCTTGATTTTCTCCCGCTTGCTGAGTAACGGCTAAACACTGTTGTTCATATCTCGCTTTAGTATCACCCGCCAACGCCGAACAAGCTTGACGCAGATTTCTCAAACTGATTTCCTCTCCAAATGAGCGAGGAGTAGAACGCGATAGAGTCAAACCTTGTTGATAGTATTCAATTGCTTTACCAGTTTCTCCCAAATTAAGATAAACTCCACCCAAGGCGTTGAGAGAAAACCATTCTTTCAGGCTGTCTTTAATTTCTCGCGCCAACACCAAACTTTGCTGATGGTACTCAATTGCTTTAGTAATTTCGTTAACAGCAGCGTAAATTGTTCCTAGCGCGTTAAGTGATTGCCACTCTAATTGGCGGTTTTTAATTGTTTGTGCTATATTCAAAGTTTGTTGATAGGTATCAACTGCTTTAGCTTTGTTTCCCGTACCAGAGTAAGCTAATCCCAAACCGAACAAAGCGTCCCATTCGCCTTTGCGATCGCCTATTTCTCTATATATAGTCAAAGCTTGTTGAAAAGATGGCAAAGCCGCCTCGAATTGATTGGCATTAACTTGCTCTAAACCTTGTTGGTAAAGGCGCTTTGCTTCTGTTTGCTTGGGATTTTCCGTTTGAGATAGTAGCTGCGGTGCTATTTGGCGATCGGGTAATTCTTCAGCTAAAACTCTCAATCCAGGCAAAGGTAGTAAAAATAAATAAGTAAAGATTAAAAAATAGGAAGATTTTCTTTTGGCGAACACAACTTTTACCTAAACATATTTTTATGCTGCGACAACTCCATCATAACGTTCGCAGAGAAGATGGGGATAAACATCACCCATCAATCATTATAGTTAGTACGATTTACCATCGCTGCCAAAATATTCGCGATAGGCACAAATTTTATCTCCTCGAATATCGAGAGAAATAGCTACCCGATTTTTGTAAGGTTCACCCCGCAACTTTCCTTCATCGCGGAACTCAAAAACAACAGTAGTCTCGTTGCTGGTGATGCGTTCTACAGAAGTAATTGTAATTCCTTCGCTGAAACTTTCAGAAACATACTGAAAGAATTCACGAACCCTATCTTTACCCATATTCAAGCCGTGAAATGGCCCGACTGGGAACCAAAAAGTAAAATCATCGGTGAGCATATCTACAAGTTGGTTCCAGTCACCTGTTGCCAAACCGTGAGATAAGTGCTTAAATGCTTGCTGGGCAACTTCGATCGTATTCGGTTTTGTTTGTGTCATTGTAACTCTTTCCTCAACATAGCGTTAGTTTCTAGAACTGCGGGATATTCAACACGAACTAATGCGATCGATCTAAATTCTTACCTTTTTAGAAACAAAGTTTATCGCTAAGAATTCTTTTTTAACCAATCTCCGATGCCATAAGGGTCACTTAGCGGCGCGGAAAGATGTTCGTGCCGAATTTGCCAGCAACCTGCTTCATTTTTCCGAAGGACAAAAGTTGCCCGAAAGGTTTGTTTTACCAGTTGACCTTTTACAGTTACTGTTAGCAGCACCATTCCTGCTACCCAAGCCAAATCTTCGGATTCTTCAGTAAAGGGGCCTTCTACCCACTCAATTTTTGCCAAATTCAGCGAAGAATCGCAAAAATCTCGCCATCCTTTGGAAATATTGCTATAGCCAAGCGTAGAGTAGCGAGGGCCTTCTACAAAAACATAAGTATCTTCATTAGAAACGTAATTCTCACAAATCCGCTCTACCTGTTTGCCAACAATAGATCGATAAAAGCTATCAATTTGCTCAATTGGAGTTGTCATTGTAATTGTTAGGTACGTCCTAGTTCTTCTGCGATATCTTCTACATCTCGGTTATTTTCTGGATTCTCCAAAGCCTCCAGTTCCTGTTGAATAATCCGCAGGATACGAGCGATGTATTCCGCTTGCCATCGCTGGCGTTCCTCAGCCGCTATTGTATCGGGTTCGTAGGTATCAATTTCGGCTCGACTCAGTATTCCTTTTGCGGTCAGGAGGCGCTCTATAGTATCCAAGCGTTCGCGGGTAACTGCGTGTTCCATCGCTACAGCCAGGGTGATATTGAGTACCCGTTCGACGGCGGGATCGTCAAAGAAATAGGGGCGTTTTCCTTTACTCTTACTGTTGGCTAATAACAGGCGATCGATCGCTTCCATAATTATTTGTCTTCACAATACTATTTCCAAGCGCCAAATACATTCCAAATAGGCGAGCGACCGTAATCTTCTACAGTTTTCTCGGCTTGTTGACCTTCTGCTATGTCATTGGCTGCTTTGACGCCTATTTGGATGAATGCTTCCTCTTTAAAACCCGCTTTGGTTAGGAGTTCTTTTACATCTAAATCGTGCATTTTAGACCAAAATGGTTCGTTGTTGTAATAGGCATCCCAATCACGGATAAATTGCTCGTATAGTTCCATATCTTCGGTATATTGCGGTTGTTCGATATGAAGAGTCAAACCACCTGGCTTGAGCATACGATAAATTTCTTCTCCGATTCGGTGGAGGGATTTGGAGGAAGTTTCATGCAAAAACATGGTGGTTTGAATCCAATCGAACGATCGATCTGCAAATCCGCTATGCGCTCCATCCATCTGGATAAAGGTGATGTTATTTACACCCAAGTCTTGAGCGCGAGCGTGTCCGTATCTCAACATAGGAGCGGCTACATCAATAGCAATGACTTCCGCATCGGGATAAGCTTGGGCGATGGGAACTACGTTGTGACCCAATCCGCAACCGATATCGAGTATGCGTTTGGGCTGAAATTCGGGATGCTCGGTTTTCAGCCACTGGGAAATCGCTCTACCTCCGCCATCGTTCATTCGTCCCAGTAAGCCAGTTGTTGTTACAAATAATCCGGAGTCATAATTAGCCGCAGCTGTTACGTCTCCCTCCATCAGTTCTGTGTAATAACTACCTGGCATACAGTGATGATCTACCACTCGAACATAATGGGGAATTTCCAAATCTGGATTGAGTTTAAGAGTATCTTTGCCTTGATTCAAACGCTCTGCTTTTTCGGCAAGTTCATTTGCTTGACGCAATACCAACGATCGACCGGCTTGTTGTCTCATTTCCATACTAGATCTGCGTAAGGCGCTCCAAGCTTGATAGTGAGGGTCTTTTTTCATGGCTTCACTCACTTCTTCTCGCGTTTCAAAGTCGCGATCGCATTCGGCTTGGAACTTGGGAATAACCCGTTTTTCATAAGCAATCTTGTTGCCAGGAGATACAACTGTTGCTAAGTAGCGATTCAAATTAGCCAAAAAGTTATAACGAGCAATTTCGTCATGGTTTGCTTCAGGAAACACCCCATGTTTTCCGACTCTATGCCAAACAGGAGGTAGGTTTTCTTTACTCATCATTTTTATTTCTCACTCAAAAAGATGTTTTTTGTCCGGTTATGGCTGCATCCGTTCTTCTTGAATCAGAGTGCGTTGAAAAAGTCGATCGTCTTTGAACCAATGCCAAGTACGCGATCGATAATTATTGCACGGACTAATCTGAATCATCTCGTATAAGTAAGCGTTCGGAATAGTCTTGTAACTAAACCACAGAATAATAGTTGAATCGTCTACTTCCCATGCTTTTCCTTCTATGCGTTCTGTGTCAAACCAAACCTTTTTATCCCGATATGTGCCAGGAAACTTATGTTCTTCCTTTTTGCCATCAGGCCACTCATACCGATTAATTTGGTAATAGGAATAATCGCCGTCTGCGGGAAACAGACAGGTTAAATGGGATTTGTGCCGATCGAGAATCTTCCCTTCAATATCGACAAGGGTATAAGTTCCTACCCAATCGCCTTCGTGTCGGACGAGTACTGGCATTCCTGCACGGAGATCGGACATTTTAACACCTCTTTTTTAGATTTCCTCAGATGAGTAAATTAGAAATTAGTGGCGGGTGTAAGAACGTTCAAATTTGGTTTTGGCTTGAGCGGCGACAACTGCCAAGGCGACTGCTAACAGAGCAGCCGATACTGCCATTGTACTCGCAAATCCATCTGTGACTATGCCTAAAGCTGCGAATGCGATCGCCACCCCCACTGCGGCTTGTTTCAGTTTGTTTGTAACCTGATAAGCTCGATTGCACGAACTACAGATCTGTGTGTGCCGAGAAAATCTGTCTTGTAACGCTGGCTCTTGGTGACACTTGCTGCTGTCGTCAGTCAGTTTGGCGGTCTCATAACCCTGATAAAAGGGTAAATAAATCCCAAATTTATCCAACCATTTGCGGTATTCGATGACAAATAAGTCCGAGGTTTTGAGCGGTAAAAACACTTCTTTCATAGGTTTATCCAACCTCTCAATTTCTGCTTTTTCTCCTAAAATTTGTGGCAAATCTTCCTCTAAAACTCTGCTGCGAAGCCAGTGATCTAAGGTGCGAGGTGTTAGCTTTAATTTCCAAGTAAAGAAGTTCCGATAATTTCTTACCAAAACTCTGCATCTATTTTGGCTTAGCGGAATTGAATAAAAAACGACTCCCCCAAACCAACCCCGCGCTTCGATGCTAAATCTGTAATACACTAAGTTGGGAGCCACAAAATCGACTGGTGTCCAAGGTTTATTAGGATCTCCTGCATTCCGCATTCTACCGAAAATCCCCTTATGGGAGCTTTCTATCACTTCCATTTCCAGGGGTTGGGCATTTTTTCGATTACTGATACTGCCATGATGGCTGATATGAGCATGAGCGGGGTCAAGAACATTTTCTATAAAATAAGATTGGTCGTGAGGAAGGTCGCACATATAGTCAGTGGTGACAAATTCCGGGTTATCCAAATCTGGTATAGTAGGAATGCTTTCTTCTTGGGCAATTTCCGTTTCTCCCGGCCACATCCAGACGATGCCTTGGCGTTCCACCAATTTAAACGATCGCACGCAAGCTTTAGCAGGAATTTTGGCATCTGCTGGTAACTGAGGAATGTGCAGACATTGACCGTCAATGCCAAACTGCCAACCGTGGTACAAACACTCTAGCTTGCCATCAATTATTTGTCCGTCGGAGAGTCTAGCCGCACGATGGGGACAACGGTCTGTTAAACAAATCAGTTTGCTATCTTGGTTTCTGAATAAGACGTAGGGTTCGTCGTAAAGGGAAAAGCTATAAGGGCGGTTTTTGGGCAGGTCTTGTATGAAGGCGACCGGATACCAGCAGTGCTTCCAGTTGAAGCTTTGTTCGACGTCTAAATTCGTCTCGTTAACTGTTTTTTGTGCTATATCTTCTTCCGTGAGAATTGGTTGTTCGATCGAAATCATAATATTTTCTTTTTAACTAACTGCACAATTCCTGATGTATTATCCAGCCATATTGTAGCTTTAAATTAACTTTTAAACCACCACGGATCGGGCATAGGTTGAGTTTTGTTCAAAAAGGCTTTCTTTCGCAAAAACCGCTCGATAGCAGCCGCACCCATACGCGATCCACCCATGCCGGAAAATTTAAAGGAGTTCTTTTCTCCTTCGTGGATAAATGCTGTCAATGCTGCATCGTTGATGCTAATAGCGCCTGCATCAATTTGGTTTGCCAGTGCGATCGCTTCCTCTTGAGATCCTGCAAAAACCGCTGCACTGAGTCCGTAGATAGTATCGTTCGCCAGTTGCACCGCCTCCTCAATTGTAGAAAATGACATAACAGGCATAATTGGGCCGAAAGTTTCTTCCGTCATCACTTTCATGGAACGATCGACCTGGGTTAGTACAGTTGGACGACACCACAAACCACCTGCCAATTCTTCAACCGCACCACCACAGCGAACAACTGCGCCTTTTGCAACAGCATCGCGTAGGTGTTCGGCAATGATAGTCGCTTGTCTTTCTGCAATTATAGGGCCAATTTCTCCTCTGTCAATAGCGGGATAGCATATTTGCAGAAGTTTGGCTTTTTCTGTCAGTTGATCGACAAATTTATCAAAAATAGATTCGGCAACGTAAATGCGTTCAATAGACAGGCACGATTGCCCAGCATTGACGACTGAACCCCACAATAACGCCGATGTTGCCAATTCTAAATCGGCAGATTCTAACACAACTGCCGGGTCTTTTCCCCCCAATTCTAGAAAGGCAGGAATAAATCGCTTAGCTGCTGCTTCTCCTACTTTTCGACCTGTAGCTACACTACCAGTAAAGCAGACTAAATCTACATATTCTATTAAGGCTGCACCTGTATCGCCAGCACCTTCGATGAAAGTTAAAACATCGGGCAATTGTGGTACAGATGCCATAGTTTCTAACAAAGGTTGCATGAAGCGGGGAGCAATTTCGCTCGGCTTGACTATGACGGCACAACCTGCCAGCAATGCGGGTATGGTATCAATTGTCGAAAGCAAGAGAGGAAAATTCCAAGGACTGATGACGCCAACTAATTGATAGGGAACTTGTTGACTTTGCACGCGGATAAATGGAATTGCGGTGGCTTTTTCATCCTCTAACAATAATTCTGGTGCTACCCGACACCAGCGATCGATCGTGGAAATAACCGAGTTGATTTCTACTACAGACTCAGACAATCTTCCGGTGTCGTTGACTAAAGCTTCAGTCAATCGCTCTTTTTGGGACAAAATGGCTTGTTTCCACTGCTGCATCGCCGCAATCCTTCTTTCCACACCTGCCTGCTGCCATGCGATTTGTGCTTCGCGCATTTGGGCGCATTTGTCGGCAATTTGGTCTGGTGTTGGTGGTGAAATCCAGCAGTCAATTTGGCCGGTGCGAGGATTGCGAACGCTTAGTTTTTCATTCATGATTTAAATCCTAATTGTTTAACCATCCTACTTAATCTAACCGAGCCAGACAGCCTAACAATATAATGATTACTCTAGGTTAAGATTTTCACTGAGTTGATGAATGTTCCAAAACAAGGAAAGTCCGATTCCACCATCCACATAAATGTTTTGACCTGTGATAAATCCGCTCTCTTGCGAACACAAAAAAGCCACCAAAGTCGCCACATCATCAGGCTGACCCCATCTTCCCATAGGAGTAGCTTTTGGTGGTAGGTCTTCAATATAGGGAACTGATGCTAGATACCCTTCCCATGCCTGAGTTTTAATGTAGCCTGGAGTAACAATATTAACAGTAATTCCTCGCGGAGCTACTGAGAGAGCATAGTGCTTTGCCAGTACTTCCATTGCCGCTTTTGCAGGTGCAGACATGGCATATACTTTACTTGGATTGTAGACGCCATGAGAAGAAATGGCTACCACTCGTCCTTGTCCGTCAGTCATGTAATTCAAAGCTTTTTCCATGCACCGAAGAAAGGTTTTAGGATAAATTTCCTGAGCGTCTTCATACTGTTCAAAAGTAAATCCTCGAGGAAGTTTGGCGAGGATTGCGTACCCAGCTACATGAACAAAGGCGGTTAGTTGGCGCTGGAAGTGTTCTTCTACCACTTGGAAAAAGTTGTTAACTGTTTCCGGCTTTTTGATATTGCCAGCTACTGGTACAACTTTAACGTTAAATTGCTCTAACTCTTCCTTTGCAGTAAGTGCAGCATCATGGTTGGAATTATATCCCAGGATGAGATTGAAACCTTTACTCGCTAGTTGCCTAGAAATGCTTAAACCTATGCCGCGAGTACCGCCTGTTATCAGTGCAACTTTCATCAGTTTAATACGTTGGGTTTATTTTGGCTGTTACTCAATTCAAGAATTGCCAAATCTCGGTAATTGGTAGTTGGTAGTAAGATGATTTTTACTGACCTATACCAGTTATTGGCAATTAAATTATTCCAAGTTTAGCTAAACGTTCGATCGTCTGCATCTGTGTTTGGATAAAGTGTTTGCGATCGACCTCTTTATCTAGCATAGTATTAGCTGGGTAAAAGTGAGACTGTCGATAGCTTTCTGCATACAATTCTAACCGCTGTCGGGAAAGTAGGTTATTCAATCCCGGACGGCGGCGATAGCGTCGCAAAGCAGCTAAGTCGATTTCCGCAAATGCGGCCATACTTT
The DNA here is from genome assembly GCF_041929145.1 of Aerosakkonema sp. BLCC-F183. Lineage (NCBI taxonomy): Bacteria > Bacillati > Cyanobacteriota > Cyanophyceae > Aerosakkonematales > Aerosakkonemataceae > Aerosakkonema > Aerosakkonema sp. BLCC-F183. The sequence continues at coordinate 38,543 of NZ_JBHFNU010000063.1, forward strand.
CTCCCGCACCTGTTTCAGATAATACCAATCCTCGATAATCAATTATTTTAGAACCGCCATCGGTTGAGGATTCGGGAATGGCAGTATTGACAATTCCTGCTGTATTTGCCGATACTACGTATGCCATGTTTTCGACAGCGCGAGAAATTTTGGCGGCTTCTTTGGGCGATCGCGCATTTCCGTATACTTCCGATGTGGAGTGCAGAAAAATTTCCGCTCCCCACATTGCCAAACATCGCGCTACTTCAGGATATAATATTTCTTCGGATGCGATTGCTGCTAAATTGCCGATCGCAGTTTTGGCAACGGGAAAAACTCCTGCCAAACCATAGTATTCGAGATACTTATCCCAGACATCGTGGGGTGTGGGAGCAAACATTGAATTCAACCGGCGATAGCGCAATACGATCGCACCGGATGGGTCAATTACAAAGCAAGTTTGGAAGTATAAACCGGGAAAATTGGGGTCGAGTTCGTAGGCATTGCCAGCGATAAATATACTTTGTTTTTGGGCGATTTTACCGAGTGCTTCGTACTCAGCGCCATTCATTTCCAGACAAGCTTTTTCTGCCCAAATTGACAGCGATTCTCCCATCGGGAAACCTGTGAGGAAATATTCGGGCAATACTATTAGTTTACAGTCAAATCCGATAAAGGCGATACTAGCGGCGATTTGTTTTTCTAATCGCGCGATCGATTCCTGCATTAGCGATCGCGCTTCTTCGCGATTACTGGCGCGGTTAACTGCGTGGCAGGTGACTTGGAGTGCCAAAGCTCGGTATGATTCGATAGTAGGTGCGATCGCTTCCATGAGTTTGTCCTCTGGGTGAGATACATTCTATTATGCTGGCGATCGCTTACTTAAATGTTATTTTTTTCATATGCGATCGTTAGACATTTTCCATACAGACCGCCTCATCGCGGAACGCCTACGCACCGATCGTTTTGATCGGCGTTACCGAATACATCAAGACCCCAATCACTTCCGGAGTGTAAGCTGAATACCTTAACATTATAAGTTTTCTTGTGGCTCATAATTAACTTCCAGGGGCACTACAGAAACATTTTGCCATTGTGTTTCTGCATCGCTTGGCATCTGTATCTGAAACTCGTACAAGCCAGCTTCTGCAACAGGAAGACCACCGAATGCAATCACTGTAAAAGTTTTCAGATTTTCTGTAAAATCAATTTCCCTTTCACCTTCAAGTAAAGTTTTTTTTGACGGTGAAACAATTTTAAGTCTAAATTTATATTTATCCTCTTGGTTAGATGATTCTTGTTTTTTCCAAAAAACAACCAATTCAAAAGCTAAAGCTAAAAATAGAGTTTCTTCAGACTCAGGTGGGGGCGGTACAAAAATTTCTTCCATTACCTCAATGAGACTGATATTTCCTGTTTCCTGATTGATAATACTTTTTTCACAAAGCATCGCCCATACACAATTAATCATAAGTTCCCCGCTATTCATAGCATTGAGTCAACAGACAGATACGATAGCCTATTGTGTCATGTTTACAACTTAAATTTATTGGTATTATAGCGTTTATTATTGCCTGTTAATGAAGGCCGAACTACTCTTTTTTGTTTTGCCGTGACATTGAGATGTTTTGTGTTACGTTCTATCTCTGATTCGGTTTGATAAACTGAAATTTTATTGGTTGTTTCAAACATTGTATATTTTTCAAAATTGGCTTTATGACTGTTTTTTTCATTTACCAAAAGGAAGTTTGCAAATTTTGTAGACCACCAGCCATTTGGTGCTTCAATAACAAATCCAGCAGCTGTTTGGGCTACTTCTAAGTTTATTAAACTGAGTGCCCACAGGTAAACAGCCATAGCTGTATCCCAAGGATTTTCATACTCGGAATCGATTTCTTTTTGAGAAAGATCGACAGACCTTTTGAGTACCAACCAAATATTTTTAGGATTGTTTCGCAGTTGTTCGATTAAATCTTTTGTCACTTGTTCTTTGTACGCTGCACGGCAGAAAACCTTAAAACTGCTGGCTACGTTCAAAAGAGCAGCAAATTCATGAGTTTCTATTTTATCCATAAGTTTTTCGATCACTGGCTTGTCCTCCTGTCTGTCCAAAATTCCTTGATTGTACCGTAGGAATCTGGTACTTCATCTATCAGGTGTATGTACTCGCCATCCGCACCCCATTGACTAACAACAGTAATCTCAAAAGAAGCATTGATAACTTTGGGTTCTTTTTTTACTACTACTGCAATATGGGAATATTCATCTTTGTTAGGACGATAAAGGACTAAATCTCCAATCTCAACTTCATGTTCTCCAGATAAACGACGATAATCATCTTCTCTCAGGATCGTTTTCAAGTGTTCTGGGTCAATACAGGTGCGTCGGGACGCAAATGGTAAGCCCACGCAGTTATAAACTGCTGTTAACGATCTAAGTCTAATGTTAGGATACTTTTGCGTCCAGATTTGCATTGCGGCTTTGAGCGCCTCTGGTGGACGTTCGCGTCGCCTTTCGTTGGGAATAGGAGTCCCGCGTTTAGTAGCCAATGGTATTGATGCACGATCGTTTGAGCCTCCCGCACCTATAAGCATCGAGCCAATAATGAATTTTATCCATAATTTATGATAACAAATTATGCGATTATATGCAATGGAGATGCGATCGCTTTCCCTTTCTTCAGGTAAGCTTGATATTGACACAATTCGTATCGTATACCAAATGCTAGCGCTTTGGTCTGAGGCGGACGAACGGCCCTATAACTGAGAATCCAACAACGATACGAAGTGAAGTCTATTCATCGCCATCTCCAATCATAATTGCTATTTTTTGGCTATATTCCATTGCTCGCTAGGTGGGACTAAATGGTAAACAAAAATCTAATTTTCGGACAAACAGCACAAATTTCGGCACTGCAAAAAACCATTTTCGGCAAATTAATAATTATTTGTTTGGAACTAATTTTTGCTTTGCCAGTAGGTGTAGCCTTCGCGAGATTTCGCATCGGCGGTGTGGCTTGGATCTTTGGCGGTATTGTTGCAGGCGGGTTGGTACTTACTGCTTATAGCATTCTCTCCAAAGAAACGGCAGAACCAAATCAAAAAATTAGAAAAATAGGACAAGCTCTTGTAGGTTTAGTTATTGGATTTACCATCGCTCATGGAGATACCGCAGAGCTTTATTCTAAATTGCCAATATTTGTTTTTGTGGCTTTATTTCTCATGGCAAGTGGGAGCGCGATCGGCTATATTTATTCGCGCATTAGCAACACAAACATACTAACTGCAATGCTCGCGACTACTCCAGGCGGTATAGGAATTATGTCCAGCATTGCCGCCGATTATGAAAAGAATGCCGCGCAGGTGGCACTCGTTCAAATTATACGTGTTACAACAGTGGTATTTTTAATACCTGTATTGGCGAGAATATTGACCGATAATAGCATCAACACTGCTGTCAGTGTTTTTCCCAATCTAGCTTTTAGTTTTGAGCCATTAAATTTATCATTGCTCGTTTCATCGCTAACTTTAACATTCGTATCGGTTCGCATAAATAGTATTTTGAAAGTGCCCGCCCCGTTCTTCTTTGGAGCGTTAATAGTTGGGGTAACGTTTAATTATGCGATCGGCTTGTTTCCATTTCTAGCTAATGTTGATTTTACACCGCCTTTTTTAATCAGATTAATCGGTCAAATTTTCTTAGGGATTAGTATAGGCGAATATTGGGGGAGCAAACCAAATTTAAATAAAAAAACGATCGCATATGCTTTAATTCCCGTAATCATGACTATATCCGTCGGATTTATAGCAGCAGGAATTACTACATTTCTGACACCGTGGGATTGGCTCACCTGTATGCTAGTCACAGCGCCAGGAGGGTCGGCAGAAATGATTTTGGTATCCCTCGCATTAGGTCATCACGTTGAAATTGTGACTGCGGGTCACTTGGTAAGATTAATAGTTATTCATGCCTCTCTCCCATTATGGTTGTTCTTGTTTCGCTATCTCGATCGCTTGCTTCCCAATTCAGGCGATAATTAGTAGTGAAGTTACGATCGGGAGTCAGTAGATGGTTAACGAAATCAAGGAATTTGATACTAGGCAATGGGTGAAAGTACGTAGCTCGCTAGATGGCAGCCAAACCTTTCTCACCTGGACGGGTTCGATATACTCTTTTGTACCGAATGAGAAGAAAAAACGCCTCTTCAATATCGTGGGAATGAGCGTTAGCAGATGTATAGAAAATGACGATAAGACTTGGGAATTTACCTCAAGAGAACTGACTTATTACCTCGATCCAAATACAAACAAAATCCTGCACAAATGGGAAAACCCCTGGACAGGAGAAACACTCACCGTTATTCACGTTGCCAACAGTCCGGTAGAAGGTCACTTTAAAGGAAATTTTCCGGGTGAAGTGAACGGTGAAATCACTACATTCGTGTTTGATTTATTTCCCACTTACCCAAACTCCCTCGCGGAAGATGAAAAATTTCAAGAGTACAGTCCCCAACAAACTTATCAAGCAGCCGAATTGTTTAAATTGACAGTTCCCACTGAAGAACTCGACAATCCAGAAATACTTTCTGTTTCTAAAATGTTTATTTGTTGGGATAGGATCGGCCCTTGGCTTCCGTGGATGAAAATGGGAGATAGAGCAGGTCATCTTATCTACAGCGCCACCGGTCAAAAAGTGAAGAGTTTTAACGATTTACCCCAATTGCTTCAGGATGAAATTAATACCCGGATGTCTTTGTACAAGAATGCTCCTAAAGCTCCTTTAGACAGTGATATGACTTCTTGGATTTACTTCAAGAAGCATTTTGAAGCTTATTTAGCTGGAGAAAGATTTCCGATTCCAGAAACAGAGGAGGAATAGAAAATTTTTACTTAAATTTGATTGCGCGTGCAGCGATGTTGGCGATCGCATTTGCTTTCATTTCCTGACTGGGGATAGTTTGCGCTACTTGCAAAGCTGTTTCAGAGTTACCTAATTTAGCAAAAGCATCGACGATTTTTATCAGAATATTGGCTTTGTTATTCTCGTCGAGAGATTGAGTTACCTGCACAGCGCGATCGAGTTGTCCAATTTCTACATATTTCGATGCGATTTTAGTTAAAGCTGACTCTTTAAGACCGAGTAAAGTTAAGGTATTGGTAATTTGCAAAGCTCGATCTACTTGTCCGATTTCTGCTAATTGCAAAGCAATATTAGTCAAGGCTTCTTGTTTAGAATCGTCTTTTTTGAGAGACTGGGCAATCTGCAACGATCGCTCAATTTGTCCCGCTTTTACTAAAGCCTCAGCAATGCTAATAATTGATTGATTTTCTGCAAAATCATCAGGATTGGAAACTGTTGGTAACTGCAAGTTTTGGGAGAGTAGGTTTTCCGCTTGCTGTAGTTGTCCTGCTGTTTGCAATTCTTGAGCGATCGCAATTATCCCTAAAGCTTTTACTTCTCCATTTTCAATGCTATTAACTATCTGCAAAGCTGGTTCGATTTGCTTTGCTTTCGCTAATTGGCGAGCAATTTCCACGAAAGTTAAAGCTTTCACTCTTGGTTGATTTCCTACATTAAAATCTTGATTTGCTGCTATTTCTGCCGGAGTCAGTTTGTGGATCGTTTCTGCCACCTGCTTAGCAGCATCAAATTGTCCGACTTCCGCTAATTTAACGGCAATATCCCGCAGCGCCTTTTCCTTGACGCCAAATTCCCGCAGCGCCAAACCTGAATCTATTTTAGTTATGGTGAGGATGTTTTCGTAAATTTGTGCAGCGATCGATCGCGCTAAATTTACTTCATTCATTCCCGCCAATTTTACCGCAATCGCCGACCAAACTTTCGCTTTTTCGACATCATCTTGGATGTTTTGAGAACTTGCCCAAGCTTGCTTGACTTGGTTGACATTTGCCATATGTGCGAGAATGCCGAGATATGCCCAAGCTTGATAATCTTCTCCGCTTTCACCGCTAGCCGAACTGCAACCAGTGACGCTTTTAGCCACTTGTAGCGCTCTATCAAACTGGGATAATAAACTTAAATTACCTGCTATTTTAGCCAAAATATCAAATTTTTCGTTACCGCAACTGCCATTAGATTCGTAAGCATAATCTCCCGTAATTCCTCTGGCTTTTTGTAAAGCGTCTAAGAGGATTTTTCTGGCAGGTTCTAATTGTCCTTTTTCTGCTAAAATACTTGCGATCGCATTCAGCGCCTCTGCTTTGCGAGTATTAGAAGCAAGTGTTTGCGTTAACTGCAATCCTCTTTCGGTAAACCCTGCTTGTGCAACTTTAATCGCCACATCGCGCAACGCCGGATCTTGTTGATAAAGGGTAAAATTTTCATCGGTTTTCTTAGTCAGTTGCACAGCGCGATCGAATAGCTGTCTCGCTTTCTGCGTTTGTCCGACTTCTGCTAATTTTATCGCTATATTAGATAAAGCTTCAATCTTAGTAGAACGCTCCTCGATAGTTTCTGCTACCTGCACAGCGCGATCGAATAATTGCAAACCAAGTTGCTCATTTCCTGCCGCTATCTCTCTTCCCAACATCGTTAAATTATCAGCAATAGTTACGGGATTATTGGGATTTTTATCTATATTAAAAGCTGGGAATCCTACCGCTATTTCAGTTTTATTATAGCCTGCCATTATAATTAATAAAAATGCCATTTTTTGGAAAGTGTGGGCAATCGATCGCATCGTGATTCATTCTCCTGCATTTTGACTTTGTATTTTTATATTTCGTACTCAAATAATCAGTTTTTAGGTTGGGTTTATCTGAGCGAAACCAAACCATCTAAAACTCACAAGTTGGGTTTCGTACCTCAACCCAACCTACAACCATCTAAAACTGACAAGTTGGGTTTCGTACCTCAACCCAACCTACAACTACAATTAGATTGAAAGCAATGTCCAGAAGTAGCCATCGGGTGAGACGAAAGAAAAACTTTTTTCTCCAAACTCGTTGGTTTCAATTTCTGTGATATTTTGAGCCGCACTCGCCTTAACGCGATGGAAATAATCTTCTATACCTCGCACGCGATAAGTGTAAAGCGACATTCCCAAACATCCCGGTTGCGCCCGATCGAGATGATTTTCTAATTGAATAGATTCTGGAAATCGCACAATATAAAGTCTGCCCGATCGCACTGCTTGCCAATCTGACTTTGACGAACGCGGATCGTCAAAAGTTGTCACAAAAAATCTTTCATTCGGCTGAAGGTCAAAAATCGGTCTTGCTGTTTCAGAACTTTCATAACTTGTTTCGTCCTCATCCCGCACGCGCAGCAACCCCAGCGTTTCTTCATAAAAACGGAACGTTTCTCTCCTGTCATCTTGAACCACTATTCCCATGTGGGTTATCTGGCTGGTTTTGAAATGTGCGCTTTCATTAATTTGACCGTAATTAGTCACAGTATAATTGAATCTTTGAAAGAAAATTTGGCGAGTTAAAGGTTGAAGCATCACCATTTCCCGCACGCCAATAGCAGGCTCTGCAAAAGGACGCACCTTTCTGTCTTTGTTATAGATTACATCCCATTGCGGATAGATGTATTTGACTGGTAAACCAGCTTTAACTGCCTCTTCAGCATGATTGGAAATATTCAACACATCAGCAGTCAATGCAGTTCCCCAACGGTTTCCTTTCACCTTCATTGATGACATCTGCAATCCCTCATTGGTAGGCTTTTCCCAAACCATTAGACGGATGAGACCGTGGTCTGCATCTTGGTGATAGAGGCGAATCGATCGCAGAGGAGAATTGACACCATACAACTTATTTGTTGATTCTGCTGATAATTCACCTATTTTACCGATCCGATAGCCAAATTGCTCCCAATATTGAATAAGAGAGAGCGGTTCTGGGCAACCAATACAAACTTCGTAGATACCTTGAATTGTCATTTGTTTGCCTTAAATAAAGAATAATTTACTCACCTCAAGACAGAGGTATTTAATAACCAGCAGATCACTATTAAAGTAACCACCTAAAAAGCCAAGGAAATCACCAATGTTTAAACGACTAACAGTAACAACTGCGCTGGTTGCAGCGGGATTATTTGGTACTTTGAATTACTCAGCTATTGCCGAAACAAACCAAACCGAACAATCTGCACCCTCGTCAAGCCGCAGTCAGATGAGCGCTCTTGACAGGCAGTTTATCACCGATGCTGCCCACGGGGGAATGGCGGAAGTTAGATTAGGACAGCTTGCGTTGCAGCGATCGAACAACGCTCAAGTGAGACAATTTGCACAGAGGATGATCGATCAACACACACAGGCAAATCGAGAACTGATGGCGTTAGCCCAAAGAAAGGGAGTTACTCCTCCCAACAGTCCTGGCCCGAAGTACGAAGCGGCAATGAATCGCCTGATGCAGCTTAGCGGAGACAGTTTTGACGAAGCATATCTGAACGAAGCTGGGGTAAACAGCCACCTGGAAGCGGCGGCTGTTTACCAGCGCCAAGCCCGCATGGGACAGGATGCAGATCTGAGAGCTTTTGCAACGAGAACCTTGCCCACAGTCCAGGGTCATTTGGAAATGGCCGCGACAATGACCGGTTACAGCCTTGCACGCGGAAGCAACGATGCTTCCGATACGTCCGATACACCTGCTATGCCAATGAGCCGGTAAAAGTCAAAAGTTAAAAGTCAAAAGTCAAAAATAAGAAGAAGAGGGAGGAGGGAGAGGGAGAGTAAAAAAGGAAGTAAAAAAGGAAAAGGAGCAATTTTGACTTTTGACTTTTGACTTTTGACTTCTCTCTCCCTCACTGCCAATTACCTACTAGCACAAAAGGTGCCCAGAAGTAGGGATTTTGATATTGAGGATTTCGCAATAGCTTCAGTTGCGCGTTGCGGAGAGCTTCCGCTTTGCTAATTCCCGGTTTGGTGAGTTCGCGGTAAAATTCCGCCATCACGATCGAAGTAGATTCGTCATTTACTTGCCAAAGTGTAGCTAATGTGCTGCGGGCACCCGATCGAATTGCAATTCCCGCCAAACCCAAAGCAGCGCGATCGTCTCCCGCCGCAGTTTCGCAAGCACTGAGGACAAGCAGTTCGATCGGCGCTTTCTTTTCCTGGGAACGAGAACGCAACAATCGATCTAATTGCTTAACATTAATACGCTCATCCCAAGTCAAAATAAAAGTCTCCGATGCTTTCGAGCTAAACTGACCGTGAGTCGCCAAGTGAACAACTGGGAAAGGAATTTTGTTGATTTGTGCTTGTAGTTCCTGAGTGATAAACTGCTGATTGATCAGAGTATCAGCGGGAACCGCAGAAGAAATCTGTTCCACTTCGCTCGCAACTGCCGGCAAAGCCGGAAAACCCTGACGCGCTTCTGTCAGAGCGCCTGTCAACGCTCTCAATCTTACTTGCGTCAGCGGTCGCGATTCTAATAATTGAAGTCCGGGAGTAAGAGCGATGCTGTATTTTTCGATCAGATATTTTTGACCGTCGTGCAGAATAGCCATCGGCACATTTCGCAGATAGCCATCCAACACAAATACCAGAGTTTTAACGTCGCTTGCAGCTAAATCTTTTTCTACCGGACGAATCAACAAATCGTAGAGTTGTTGTGCGAGGGGTAAACGCTCTTGCTCAAAAGCAGTGCGTCTGAGGGAAACTCTTGCTCGTTTGAAAATACTTTCCAATTCTGCCTTAGATTTGGCGGTGTTGTAATGCCGCAGGGGTCGATCGGGAACAGACACAATCACCTCTAGGCGATCGCTTAAAATTATAGGATAAATAACAGCAGCAGTGCGATCGACTTCATCAATTATTCTGGCTTTCACATCCGCACAAGCATCCTGGAAAAAGTTGTCCAATTCCGCCAACTGCAAAGACTCGATCGTCTGACGAGCTAGCTTCAGTTTAGCTCGATCGGTAACCTTCCCCTCTCCTTCCAAAAGTAACCCCACTAACTCGCGATAAATCGGTTCGACACTTTCGCGAAACGAGAATTGTACTTGCGATTGGATCGTCACCAAATCAGCTCGCAGAGAAGATAAGATATTCACAGCTTGACTATAGTAACCCACAGCTGCTTCTATATCCCCTTGCGCTTTGCGAAGGCGTCCCATTTGCCAAAGCAACTCGTAAGCAACTTCGGGAAATTCAAAAGGAGGAGCCAAACTCAGAGCTTGATTTGTGAGGTTTTCTGCCTCCACTTGTTGCTGCTGGACTTCCCATAACCTACCCTGTATACCCAGGATATAAGCTAGGATACGCCGATCGCCCAAACGCTTTGCTTTTCCTAAAGCTCGATCGAGCATTTCCTCGATTTCTCTCCATAAAAGAGACTGGAGATTAGCAGAGATAGAGACAGCATTTCCCTCACTCCCCCACTCCCCCACTCTCCCGCTCTCCCGCTCCCTCATCGCCAATTTCAACAAGTTTTGCGCTAAATTTATTTGAGTGTAGAGTCCCGCTCGATTGGATGGAATTTCACTAATTTCAGATTGGATCGATCGCCACAATGCCTCTGCCTCCGATCGCTTTTCCCCATCCAGCAATAAGCTGAATTGATTAACCTGCGCTTGCATTCGCGTCTCTTTGCGAGTTGACATTTGGGCAGCTTTGGTGTAATACTCCAGAGCCGATCGTTCAAACTGGTTTTTCTCTTCTGTTTCTGAGATAGATTCGTTGGCAAAAGCGCGTTTTGTATTGCCCAAATTGAGGTAAATAGCCGCTTGTTCTTGAGTTAAGTTCAATTTTTGCGCCGCAGCCAACCCCGCCTTTAAAGCTCGCTCTGACTGCTCCAGTTGCCCCAAAACTCGCAACACCTGACCTAAAGCATTCATAGCTTGGATATTTTGGCGAGAAGCCGATCGATTTTGCCAACTTGCCAAAGCTTCCTTAGAAAATCTACAAGTTTCAGATTGCAGTTTCAAAGCGTTTAAGAGAGTTTTGCAGGCTCTAGGATACAATCCCAACGCTTCCCAAGCTCGACTCTGGTTAATCTGAGTTTGGGTAAATTGCTCGTTGGCATTAATTTGCTGATAAAGTTTGGATGCCTGCGTCCAAGTATCTAGAGCCGCTTGAACTTGTCCTCGTTCCATTTGTAGCTGTGCTTGAATATCTTGAGTTTGAGCCAAAATTCGCATTTGTTCCGCACTTTTGGGTTGCGATTTTAGCACAGACAAACTGGTATTTATCACTTGTTCCGCTTCATCCCACCCCTGCAATTGTGCTAAAGTTGCCGCTAGATTGCTCAAAGCCATTGCTTGATTGAGGCGATCGCCCTGCCTTTCAAACATTGCTGCTGCCTGTTGCAACAAAGGCGCTACTTCTTGGAAACGTCCTTCATTAGAGAGATTTCGTGCTTCTTGAATAAGGTTCAAACCAGAAGTTCGATCCAGTTGCATCGTCTCGGCTCCTCTCACCTGAGTTACCGCCGCCGGAGTGATAATTACTAATAAAAATGAGATGGCAAAGAGCAGAAATAAGAAAGTAGTTTGTGCGATCGAACGCAAATTATTGGATTTCATATATTATTACGCATAATGTCCCGTAGCATCGATTGTCTAAAAAAATCACTTTCTTATCTGCGTTCATCCGCGTTCATCTGTCTTCATCTGCGGTAAAAATTTAACCCCTCATTCCCACAAATAACCTTTCGCATCAATCTTACATTACCAAAGTAACCCGACACGATATCAGATAGTAAAAACCTGATTTTATTGAACTATAACCAAGGTCTGACGCACCATACTACTGTGATATTCGCGGCAAACAAACAGATGAAGACTTGGGAGTGCGATCGAAAACAGCATTACCCGGATTGTAAGCCACCAGCATCACCTCCCCAGCACCATTCATCACCCAACCTTGCGCGGGAATAGGAGACGCAGAGGGAAGACGGATCTTAATTCCCCCACTCCCCCACTCCCCCGCTCCCCCACTCCCCCGCTCCCCCACTCCCCCACTCCCCTTAACAGGTTCCACCCAGCCAAACTGAGGCACTTCGCTATCCAGAAGGTCATTGGGAGAAGGCGGTAAACCTCCCCGTCCGGTGATGGTAAATTCGCTACCCGCTCCTTGAGTACAGGGATTCGCGGCAATCAGCGCTGACGGATCGACGATATTTTGAGGCAGTTCAACTAAACCTTGAGCCGGATTAACGCCAGCGGTGCTAAACGCGATCGTCCCTTGCAAGTCGGGGCCAGCCGTTTGGGAAATAGCGCTGATGTCGCTACTCGGTAGTAGGAAAGTCGGATTGATTTGTAGGGCAGCGAATTCAGCATCGCTCAGTCCCAGATTATCTCGCAATTGCTCGCGATCGATGCCTGCAAGACCAAATATGTTAGGAACATTGACGGTAACGCGCCCGCCTTGGGCGGTTTGAGCATTGGCTGTGATATCGCTATTTTCGCCTGGAAAGCCCAGCAGGATGTCACTGTTGAGGGTGACGTTGCCGCCTGTGGCGCTGCCAAGGGCGTTAGCTTCAATGATGCTGCCCTGTCGCAATTGGATATCGCCGGCAGAAAGTTCGATGTTACCTTGGTTTCCGGCTTTGGTTTGGGCGGTGAGTATGCCGCGATCGAGCAGAATGGAGTTAGCTGCTACGGTCAGCGTCCCTGCCCCGCCTGTTCCGGAAAAGTCATTTACTCCTAGCACACCACCTTTGTCAACTTGCAATCTTTCGGTAACGATCGTCACGTTACCGCCTAGACCAACTCCTGTTGCTTGGATGGAAGCGAACAAGGCACTGGGGTTTCCTTGTGCAGTGCTACCGCTGACTTCGACACCCTCGCTGGCACGTATTGTGAGATTACCCCCGTTGCCTTGACCGAATACACCGGCACTTATCTGTGCGCCGCCTTCTAAGCGCAATCGCGCAGTTTCAATGGTTAAGTCACCAGCTTGACCTACACCTCCTAGAGCGACCGAAGTGTACAAAGTGCTGGGAAATGCGCTAGTGCCACCAATCAATTCAACGCTCTCGCTCGCGTTGACTGTGAGATTACCACCGTCGCCTTGACCGAATACACCCGTGCTTATCTGCGCTCCACCTTCTAAGTGCAATCGTGCAGTTTCAACAGTCAAGTTGCCTGCTTTACCTACACCTCCTGGCGCGACGGCACTGAAAAAGCCGCTGGGAAGTTTGGCCGTCGCACCTATCAATTCGATCGTCTCGCTGGCGCGTACTGTGAGATTGCCACCGTTGCCTTTACCGTATGTATCAGAAGCTATCTGTGCCCCGTCTTCCAGTCGCAATTGCCCAGTTTCGATCGTGATGTTACCGCCATTGCCTTGACCGTAGGTAGCAGAGCTTATTTTTCCCTCACCTGCTATGTACAATTGCCCAGTTTCGATCGTGATGTCACCGCCATTGCCTGACGATATCGGTGCGGCTGCCGTAAACAAAACACTGGGAAGTTGCTCCTTACTGAGGTTGCCAATGATTTCGATCGCATCGCCAGCCCTTACGGTTATAGTACTTCCATCCCCTTGCCCAAATGTAGCACTGCTGATTTGACCGCCACCTGCAAGTAATAAGCGAGCGGTTTCAATGGTTACTTCACCCCCTTTACCAGTTGCGCCTTGTCTGACATCAGCAAATAAGCCACTGGGATAAATAAGGGGCGTAAAACCCGATACTTCAATTGTCTCCGTTCCTCTGACTGTAATGCTTCCAGCCGCTCCCGCTCCGTCGGTGCTACTGTGAATGGCAGAACCGTCTGTGACGGTGATTCGTCTGCCTGTCAGGTTGACTGGGCCGCCTTTGTCGCTGACGGTAATCGCAGATGCTGCTTGTATCAGACGAATATCTTGGAAATTGTCAATCCCTGTATAGTCGAATGTCCAACCACCGCCTCTAATTTCTTCGTCAAGGGAGGGTAGTGGAGTCAATTTTACCAAAGCCTCTGAGCCAATGCTGCCTAACTCAATGTGTCCGGCTGGTGCGGTGAGATTGCCGCCGGCGATGGTTACTTCACCGCCAACTAATGCTAGAGTGCGATCGCGATCGACCTGCAACCCAACTGGGCGATTGCGGAAATCTGTACCGCCTATCTTCGGGATCGCCTGCAAGTTATGCCCAGTTCCCAGTACGGTAATGCTACCGGGATTATCTCGAAATCGCAAACCGTTGGGAATGTTAATTGTTAATAGTGGCGGTGCGCTGGGATTGCTGGCGCTAAATTCATAGCTATTTTCAAAGATAATACTATCAGATGTCGATGCCAAAAATGAGCCGCGCAAATCCAATCTGGCGTTCGGCCCAAACACAATTCCTCTCGGATTGATTAAAAATAAGTTGGCATTTCCCAATACCCCCAATGTGCCGAAAATGTTGGCGGGATTTCCCCCGGTAACGCGAGTGAGAATGTTGATTATCCCGTCTGGATTGCTAAAGTAAGCACCTCTTCCTTCTGGGATGTTGAATTCTTGGAAACTGTGGAAGAGATTTGCACCCCGAATCGCACCGCCGTCGATGCGATCGCTCTGTACTCCTTTAATTTCTACATTAGGAACTACTTGGGAATTTTCGCTCCCTAATGTGCGATCGGGTATAATTTGTCCTCCGGCTGGATAAAGGTAAGCTAGCAGGCTTACGACAGCGCTGCTAGCAAAGTAAATCGAAAGCTTTGGCAAAGTAGCTGACATAGTTTTTTATGACATTTTTAACTAACAGGCAGTTCAGACAACCAAGCTTTTAATTCTGCCATTTCCGAAAAATCTAGCAGCGCCTCGCTCAAAGCATCTAGTTGTGCAATTGACAATTGCTGAATTTTTGCTTGCAACTCTGCTGGAAGCGTACCAAGCCGCCGCGTGAGTTGGCGAATAATTACATCTAGTTTTCCTTCTTGTAGCGCTTCCTGATAAACCCTTGTTTGTTTGAGTTCGTTTAACCCTAACATTCGCTCTACCTCCTGACGAGTTAAATTGGGAAATTTGTAAACAAAAATTGTTTCTATCAATTCTACAACTTTTTCTGGAGACAAAGGTTTCTCAGCTTCTTGTTTTGCTCGCTCGATTAGTTCCCTCCCTTTTTGCGGCGCTATTTCTTCCTTTAAGCCGATTAATTGCAGTATACTCAAACCCAAAGATAGATTGGTTGTTTGGCTTAATTCATCCAGATAAATACGTTGAAAGCGAGGGCTGTTCGCGAAGTCTTGATACTGAATCGGTAAGCCCGGATCGAAGTTGTGCTTGGTAAAAATTAAAACCGAGCGCCAATCATTCCTGGGTTGGTAGTCGTGCAGATATAGAAATATTTGGCTGAAAAAGCTGGAATAAAGAACTTTTTTGGTATCTTTATATCCTTGGATCTCAACAAAATATATAGGCAATTGCACCGCATGGATAGGCGGCACTAAAATGCCATCCATACGAAAGCTAGTCTGTTTGACTTCTTGAGAAGCGAAACTGTAAGTTGGTGCCATTGGTGAAGGATTGCCAATTAGCTCAAACAGAATGCTGGGATAAGTTTGGAAAATCATGTAAAAAAGGCTATCGGTTTGCATTTATAACCTCAAATAATCGGCACTTGATTTTGGATTTTGGATTGCCTTTGTGCAAGCAGACGCAGTTATATCGGCATCAGCTTGTAGGGTGCGTAATTCAGATTTATTTCTCGATGAGTTTCTCTCTAAAAGGCAAAGTAGTTAATCGAGAAATAAATACCTTGCTCTTGCAAAGTTCGATCGCCTGCATTAACTTCGATGAGAGGAATAGCGTAGTCTACACGCGCATTGAGACGATCGCTCATCTGCCACAGCAACCCCAAACCTACACCCAGCAATTTATTCGAGTCGGGATTGGGTTCTTCGCCAGTATAGTTCCAACCGATGCCAAAATCAATAAAGGGAGCAACTTGCAACAATCCTCTTACTTTAGGTATTCTGAGGATAGGGATTCTGACTTCCGCAGAAGCGATCGCACCGTTATCTGTTAATAATAAATCTTGTCGATATCCTCGCACGCTGCTTGTACCGCCGATGCCAATCTGTTCTAAAGATAGTAACGAATCTGTGGCAAGCTGAATATCGGAACGCAGGATCAGCAAAGTTTCCGGTGCTAATAAGCGCACGTATTGAGCTTGTCCGCGCCAGGAAAAAAAGCGACTATCCGGTGCATCATCATTTGTAGTGGCGCTGAAGAAATCGACACCGGCACTAAATTGCGATCGCGTTGCGAAAACTTGATTTCGATCGCGTTTCACATATTCTTGAAAAAAGCGAAAAGCGGAAACTCGCGTTTCTCCTCGATCGTTTGCACCTGGGGATAAGGGAAATTTTTCGTTTTCTAAGAAAGTTTCGGTTTCCTGTCGGGAGAAACTCACTCCCAAAGCTAATTCGCCAGATAGCTTTTGCACAATCGGTTGGCGATAAGTTACTTCGTAAGTGCGAGATTTTCCTTCAATATCAATGCGATCGAATGGTGGTTCAATTACGTGGGTATGAGTAATACCACCTGCAAATCTTATTGTACCGTTGCGGGGATTGACGGGAAGCGTGTAGCTGGCGTCCAATTCGTTACTACCGTCGGTGTTGGCGTAAGATACTTGCAGTCCATCCCCCAATCCGAGTAAATTAGCTTGGTTGAAGCGAATACCCCGGCGAAAAGTACCGACACTGGGAGAGCGATCGTTATCGGCAAATAATTCTACAGTGAATGTGTCTGCTTCCTTTACCCGCACTTCCAATCTACTTCTTTCCGGACGGCTTCCGGCTTGGAGTTCGGCGGAGACATTTGCGATGAGGGGATCGAGTTGCAGCAGCTGCAAACCTTCCAGCAAACGGTTACGATTTAGGGGTACGCGGGTGGCAATTTCTAAGCGCGATCGCACGTAGCTGGGGTTGAGGCGGCGAGTTCCCGTTACCCGAATTTCTGCCAATCCTCCTTCAACTACTTGGATTTTAACAACCGCTCCTTCTCTCTTGAAGGTTTGGTTAGCTGGAATCACCGCGCCGGAATTGACGTATCCTGCTTGTGTGTATTTGTTGGTCACGGCTGCTTCTGCTTGCAGCAGTTCCGCAAAGTTTATTTCTCGTCCGGTAAACTGCTTGGTAACTTCCGCCAATTCGCGATCGCTAAACGCTGTATTTCCCTCAAATTCAAACCTTTCTACGCGAATTGTTCCCGGAATTTCCAGGGGAGTTTGGCTGGGAGAAGGAGTTGTTGGGGTTCGTTGCAGGGGAGATGGTTGCGGTTGCGGTAACGTCGGAGGCGGTAATTCAGGTTCTGTCGGCAAAATTGGGTTAGGCAGTTGACTTATCTGCACATCTGGTGTATAGTTTATCGTTTCTGAGATTGGGGAGATAAGATCGCGATCGGTAATTTCCAATTTTTGAAGATTGACGGGCAAATTTGCTGTCGTGCTGCCTACTGTTTTGGTTTCCCCAAGCATTACCAAAAAAATTCCTACTAGCCAAAATAACCTCCTCAATTGATGAATCATATCAAACACTCTCCACAATCCCTCAAATAAGCTATTTTTGATAAAACCTATCACTATCAAACAGAGCAATTTATTTACAGAACTTTATCATTGAAATTCGGCTTCGCCAAATAAAAGATCTGGTTAAGGCTGGACTGGACGCTAGGTGAATTAATTTGTATGGGACTTACGCTTTGAAACCGGGTTTCTTAGAAAAATTGTGGCTTTCTCAACTAGATATCGACGAAGAAACTCGGTTTCTGACTTCTGCCAACAGCAACACCTGCCCACGAAATTTTAGAGCGGGTAGGAAAAAAAAGAAAAGTAAAACACGACTTACGCTCCCAAAGATGATTATCGGTGCTATGGCTGTAGGGCTAATTCATAAATTACCCCTACAGCTACAAAATTTAGCTGAACAAAGCTGTTGATACGGTTGGCAAACTCAGACAAAGTGAAACATCATAGAAGCGTGTTCCTGTCGAGTTTATTTATGTATAAGAAGAAATTAGCGCGATTATTGTTGTCTGGGATAACCGTTGTAGTATCCCTGTTTCCATTTGCACCTGTTAATAGCGTCACCTTCCAGCCCAAAGGAAGTCCTCAGAGAACATCTGGGGGCGCATCGCGAGGGATTTGCATCCAAGAAAGAGCCTCCAGCCAGTCGGCAATAGGCAACACAAGATCTCAGGTAGCGGCTTTAATTCCGGCTACAAATGGAGAGATCACCGCAGCGGCATATCCCACAATTCTTGTCCAAATTCCGGAATCTCAACCTTTGAAAGCCGAATTAAGTTTGTGGGATGAAAACTCAAATGGAATTTACCAAACTACTCTTACTCTGACAGGTATTCCCGGCATTGTTAGCTTTACACTTCCCGATACCGCTCCCGCTCTGGAGATCGGCAAACGCTATAAGTGGACTGTGGCAGTAATTTGCGATGCAAAAGAACCATTGCGGAATGTGGTGGTGGAAGGATGGTTGCAACGCATGGAACTGAGTTCTGCCCTCAAAAGCGAGATAAACAGCGCGGAACCGCTCCAGAAGGTGGAACTTTATGCCAAAAATGGATACTGGTACGAAACGGTCGCCACTTTGGCAGAATTGAAGCGATCGCGCCCTCAAGATCGCACCATTTCTGCTGAATGGCAGCAACTTCTCCAGTCTGTCGGGTTAAGCGAATTTGGGCAAGCACCCATAGTTAACTGTTGCCAACCGCAGAATAATTAATAGCAAAATAAGAACGATCGGGGTCACCCGATGCAGGGATTCTGGATTTTGAATTGGCTCCGCCTTAACAGGACGGAGCTTGAAATTCGGAAAAATTTAAAGATGGCATTCTTATTTTCTAGTTGAATGTGCAAAAACTATTTTTTCCCCCTGCGCTCAATCAATAACGAGTGATTCAGAACACCCTAGCTTACTTAAACAATCACTGTGGTAAAGATTATGTGTCACATTTTTTTGATAAAAATTGACGTAATATCAATCTCTATCTTGGCAGTTGATACAGCGTGGTTTTCCCGTTTGTTTAGGCTGTAGATTTCCCTCTGTTTTTTGTTGGTTTACGAGTTTTTGAACTAAACTTTTACTGACTGCAAAAAAAGGTGGCTACTTTTATGATTGACATCTTTTGTACCAAATGTGCTACTACTATTCTTTTTCGGAACTCAACTGAATATCCCGATTAACTCAATTCCGAAAGTTCCGAAATTGTACCGATTACGATCGCACTTTCTCGCAGCTTGGAGCTAAACATCCTCAGTGAGTGTGTAAAAACAGACACACTAATTCATCATGCTCACAAGTTCCGCCTATGAATCTATGGAAAGATATCTTTGTCTCTAAACCGCTTCTACCAGAAGTAGGTCAGGCTTATATCATAAAGAACCCTAGCTTTCAAGAGTTACATGGCGGAAAATTATTGCTGACAAAGGTAGGAAAAGTAGGAAAAGTGGTATTCTAAGTATGAAAGTAATCGTCCGCAATGTCCCTCTAAATTTCTTTTGCTAAAAACATGAGCATTGAAGAGCTTTTGCAAGTGGTCGAACAAAATCTGCTGGGTAGGCAGCTCAATCCCTTAGAGCGGTTGGTCTTGCGTCAGTCGTGGAGCCAGCAAACGTATAGCGAGATGGCCAGAGAAGCAGCTTACGGTAGCGCTCACATTAAGGAAATCGGTTCCCAGTTGTGGCATGACCTTTCAGAGGTACTGGGCGAACGGGTAACCAAAAAAAATCTTTATATAGTTCTCAACCAGTATCGGCACAAACATCTAGCTCAGTCGCAAACCCTAACCGCGCCGGAATTGCGAACAGATACTGTATCGAAAAATACATTGTCTAGCTCGGTTATACAGACCGAGTTGGTATTTCCCAGCAGTCCTGTACCTTTAAATTCAGCTTTGTACATCAATCGCCCCCCGATTGAAGAACTCTCCTATGCTGAAATTACACAACCGGGATGCGTGATCCGAATCAAAGCACCGAAGAAGATGGGAAAAAGCTCCCTTCTGACGCGGATTCTCGCTCATGCGAACAATTTGGAATACAAAACTGTCTACTTGGATTTTCAGGAAGCAGACCAAGCAGTTTTAAGCTCGCTCGATCGCTTATTGCGTTGGATATGTGCCAATGCCACCAGGCAGTTGGGCCTTAACCCCATGTTAGATGAATATTGGGATGAGGATATGGGCAGCAAAGTCAGCTGCAAAATCTATTTTGAAGGGTATCTGCTGCCGCAAATTGATTGTCCGATCGTCTTGGCTTTTAATGAAGTGAATCGGATTTTCGAGCATCCCCAAATTGCACAAGATTTTCTGCCGATGTTGCGATTTTGGCACGAACAGGCACAATCAGTTGAAGCTTGGGAAAAACTGCGGCTAGTCGTAGTTCACTCCACAGAAATCTATATCCCCTTAAAGCTATCGCAATCTCCTTTTAATGTGGGTTTATCGATTAAGCTGCCCCAGTTTAACTTGGAACAAGTGCAAGATTTGGCAAGGCGATATGGAGTAAATTGGAGTGATGTTAAAGAAATCGAGCAACTGATGTCAATGGTGGGAGGACATCCTTATTTAGTTAACGTCGCCTTTTATCATCTGTGTCGAAAAGAAATTTCGTTCAAGGAATTATTGCAAGCAGCTCCTACATCATCTGGCATTTACAGCCACCATTTGCGCGGCCTTTTGGCGGTGCTGCGAGATGAACCCCAATTAATATCCGCTTTGCAACAGGTTGTAAATGGGGATGGCGGCGTCGCATTGGAAGCGATCGCAGCCTATAAATTAGAAAGCATGGGATTGGTACAACTCGATGGAAATTATGCCAAACCTAGTTGCGAATTGTATCGTCTTTATTTTCGCTCCCAGCTAGTCAGCAAAAAGTAAACTATTCGCATTTTTAGTTACGAAAAGTTGAACCATTCCCAGGATTTTTAAGCAACATCGAGAGAGTGTTTTTTGAGTTCATCTAAGGAAACGTATTCCACCGCCAAAGCGTGGGTTGCTGACAAAATTACGGGTGGTGCGACACCGGCATCGAGTGCTTCTTTCCATCTGGCGGCGCACAAACACCAGCGATCGCCTGGTTTTAAGCCGGGAAAATCAAACGCCGGTACAGGCGTACTCAAATCGTTGCCCTTTGACTTGGTAAAGGCAAGAAACTCTTCGGTAACTTGGGCGCAGACTATATGAGCCCCCATATCCCCAGATCCGGTGTAACATTTTCCGTCTCGATAAAAGCCGGTCATGGGAGAAGTACAGCAAGTCAAAAGCTCTCCTCCAAGGACATTTTTTGCACGTGTCATCATAGCAGCTAAACCTAATTGCGATTTGTTCAAAGAGTTAGATCTCATCAAACAAAAATATATCAGCTGCCAATAAAACGACGACTGCTGAGATAGCCATTACGTGCTGTATTTTTGTTTGATTCGTCTTCTGTTCCTTTTACCCCAACCAAAGCTTTCTTGCGTTCTTCAATGAATTGGTTGATTTCCAGGGCAAACTTGGGATATCGATCGATGAGTTGCATTGCCGAATCCCGAGAGATAATAATGACCGTTAAATCATCGGTAGCAGCCACCGATACAGGGCTTGTTTCCCCTGGCATAATCGCTGTATCGCCAAAAATCTCACCCTTGGACAACTTAGCAATGACGTGTTCCCGGTCCTCGATGTCATTCACTGCCACTTTAACGCGACCTTCTCGGATAATGTAGAGACCGTCAACCTTTTGTCCCTCTAGAATCACCTCTTCGCCCAATCCGTATTCTTCCCAAGTAGATGTTTGAGCTAGTTTGTCGATTTCTTCAGGGTTGATGGAGAAGAAATAAGGAAGAGTTCGCAAGAATTCTGCAATTTCTTTGCTGCTATAGCTTTTCTGAAGATGGCTAACGTCAAGTTTGTCAAACTCGATCGCAACTGGCAAAGCAATACCTAACTTGTAGCGCTTGGCAGCATAATAAATCCGGGTTACGAAGTCATTGCGAATTTGGTAGAGATCGGTGAATTTCCGGATATAAATCCTCACGTCGTATGAGATCGTGTACTCACCGTAAGACTTGGTGAGGACTTCCGGCGCTGGATTGGTTAATACACCTTTTGTAGTGAGGGCGACATCGTTTAACACGCGCTTAACCAAGTTAGGGGGAGTGGAGTGGGGAAAGCTGATTTCAATTGTTTCTACGTGAACGGGATCGAGCAAAGTGTAGTTGTAGATAGTTTCTCCTCCCAAAACTCCGTTGGGGATAATTACCACATCCCTTTCCCTTGTTTTCAGGCGCACAGCTCGCCAGTTGAGTTCGATCACCTCACCCTCAAGTTCCCCCACGCGAATCCAATCGCCCAGTTTGAACGGTGATTCAAACAGCAGCAAAAACCCAGATACGAGGTTGCTAAGTGTGTCTTGTAGTGCGAGTGCAATGACAAGCGAACCTATCCCCAATGCCTCAGCTACTTTAGATAAATCGACTTCCCATACCGCCGCGAGAATATAGGCGATGATGACTAAAATCACCACCATACGCGCTACCTGATAAAACAAACCCGGCACGTAAATTTGCCACTGATTTGTCTTCGGTTTGGCAGTCAGCACCGCATTGATTAGGGACAGACAAGTCACCATTGCGGCAACCCAATAGACTGTCTGAACAATTTGTAAAGATAAATCGGTATTTTCAAATCCCAGAAACAGCCGCATTACCAACAAAACCGCCAAAGTGGGCAACACGAGCTTGCGGGTGTTATCCAAAAAGCGCGATAGAGGATTCCTTCGTCGTTGCAGGCGTTGGACGCCCTCTGCCAATCCAATATTCGCTAAGGGGAATGCAATAATCAGAGTCAATCCCCACATCCACAACGATTCCTTTGTCACACTGTCAATCCTCCGTTTTTAGTAATCCCAGCCATCAGGTTGCTTGGGGACGGGGCCAGGAAATTTCGACTTTCCTATCCAAGAAATCTGCTTTCTTAGCCCATATATCAATACAAGAAAGACCTGCGCTTTAGCCATTGTCGTTAAAGGGGTCTCGATCGTCGAGATCGTCTAACGGTAATAGGGATTGCAGTCCCAGTCCAGCTTGGCTACTCTTATTTTCTTTGGTTTGTGGAGCGTCTTTAGTTTGGGGAGTGTCTTTGGGATCTAAATCGTCCAGATCCTCGAAAGAGATGGGGGATTGGAGCCCCAGCGCCGCCAAAGCGTTGTTTTCCTTTGCTTCTGGAGCTTTCTTGACATTGAGATCGTCTTTCAAATCCCGATCGTCGTCGCTATTGAGAGGGTCTTCCTCCTCATCGAACATCAGGTCTGCCATCAATCCTGTCAACCATTTCTTCCTCAGCACCCAAGTGGCGATTTTGCCTGTTGTTTCCAACTGAACATCTTTACCTTTTTCAAAACGATATAAGTCGCGCACGCGCTCGTATACGTCTTTACTGATGGTAATTGTATGCAGTTCGGCTTGAACGTTTAGGATTCTGGCAATATTCACCGTTTCGCCCCAAATGTTGTAGGCAAACTTTTTGTTTCCGATAATCCCTGCCATGACCTCACCTGTGTGAATGCCAATGCGGAGGCTCAGTTGGGTTCTGTGTTTGTTGTTAGCTTGTTTGAGAACTTCTAACATTGCTTGGGCAAAATCCACCATCCGCTTAGCTTGATCCAAATGTGGCTTTGTCAGCCCGCATACGGCTATGTAGCGTTCCCCAATGACGGCAAACTTTTCCACGTCGTATTTTTCGGCTTCTTGGTCAAACATATCGATCAAATCGTTGAGGATCGCCGCATTTTCCTGCACGTTTCGCCGTGCGATCGCTTCGCGGAAGCCGTTGATGCTGGCAAACAATACCGTTACCTGCGGGGCGCTCTCAGCAATTAGAGTTTCGCCTTTTTTCAGCCGCTCTGCCATCGCGCTGGGCATCATATTCAATAGCAGTTCTTCATTCTCGCGGCTTTTCTGTTCTAGTAATTCTTTATTTTGGTGAATGGTCTGGCGCATTTCGCTGACAATTTGCCCGATTTCATCAAATTCGTCTTTAGCGTTGACATACTTATCGGACTCTGCATTATCTGGATCGTTTGGGCGTGTGCTTTTGACGATCGTCTCGATCGGCTTGACAAAATTAACAGCAGCAAAGTTTGCCAAGTAGGTCATCACAAGAATCACAATCACACTTCCTATGAGGAGGAAGTTTTGCAGGGCGGACACAGACTCATAAGCTTCGTCAAGAGTCATCTCTGCCAGGATCGCCCAGTGTACTCCCTCGATTTTCACGGGTGAGTAGGAGGCCAGAACAGGTACGCCACGATAGTTATCGACGATTTTGATACCATCTTTGCCTCCTAATGCTGCTCGCGTCGCTTCGGTGTCTATCCTCTGCAAAAGAATTGAGGTGTTTTGTTGGGCGATCGTTCTAATGGTGCTTTCTGCCGTACCGCTGGCACGCAATACTTTTTTATATCCTTCCGGGTCTTCAAGAAGATAGCGAGCGTTGGAACGCATGAGCAAATCTCCGCCGATCAAGTAAGTTTGCCCTGTGTTTCCCAGTCCCTCTCTGACCCAGTTTCCGTTACCGGTCAAGACCTTATCGATCTCATCGATCGGCAGTTGCACAGCTACAATCCCGATGACGTGAGGGCCGTTGTAAATCGGGCCGGCAATGAATGCCGCCGGTTTTCCATAGGAGGGACGATAGGGGCTGAAATCGACCATTTGGATTGCCCCGCGCTCTGGGTTTTCTCGCACTTTGGCCACAGCTTGTGCCAGGTTGGTCTGCCGATAGGCTCCCTCGTTCAAGTTGCTAGCAAAATCTGTTTCTTTAGAAACGGTGTAAACGATATCCCCTGTCTTAAAATCAATTAAGAAAAAATCATAGTAGCCGAATTTTTTAGTTAGATTGCGAAAAATACTGTGATACTTTTCGTGGTATTTGCTGTACTCGCTCCCGTCTTCTGCTTCAACTAATTCGTCTTTTTTGCCCACAGAATTGGGGTTTTTAGCAATGTAGTGATACTGAAGATATTGAGCCGCTTGGCTTGTGGGAGCATAGGTTTCATAATTAGGCACTCCTTCAATGCTTTTGGAAAGTCTAGGAAAAAACTCGGTTTGGTAATATTTTTCTATTTCTGAATTCAAATTTCTTTCTACATACTCGTCGTTGAGTTTTTTGAAACCTTTGTTAAATTCTACCATTGCTGAGACAACCATTCGATCTTCGCAAAGCGTCTCCAGGTGATTCTGGATGTTTTTAAAATAATTTTCAATATGCTCCCGTTTGGTGGCACGGACGCTAGTGAGATGGGTGAAAATATTTTTATGGAGGGTTTCTTTAGCTTTGTTCCAAGCCAGGTAGTTAACTATTGCGATCGATCCCAAGCTGGCTGTCAGCAGCAGGACCATTAGTTTTGATTTGATGCTAAATTGCTTATTTTTTAACATTTCTTTTCCTACCTCTCACTTCAGTTTCTGACAAACGAGCAAGTTCAAACTCGAATTTTTGTAATATTTTTTGACAAATTTTTGTTAGCTAATCAGAACGTTTTGCGGATAATGCCAAACCAATGCGTATGGATGAGTTTCCGATCGATCTTAATCCTAAACTCGTGCAATCTGCCCTAGAAGTGTTCTTTGTGCTGCTGGCGTTTTGCAATCCCCCAGATAAGAGCTTGATTCTCAAGTACATTGCCACCGCGATCGCAAACGGCGCGGCATCCTCCTCCACCCAACCTATACTGCCATGTTTTCGGTAAGTTGACTGCTCAAAGTAGGTCACTTTCCTCTCTTTTGCCTTGGGCCATCTGTATGGGCAAATCATCAAGGTATTGTCACTTGACACTCTCCCGTTAAGCTGAGGCTATAACGGGAGATTCTTGCTTCAATGAGCGACCTTGCTTGAACATTGTTTCCAAGTTCAGGTAGAGGGTCATCTCTCCACAAGCGTTAATTTCGGTATGCCCTACCGTATTTG